>JBEAQW010000161.1:0-17372 GCA_041163725.1 Planctomycetota bacterium | reverse complement strand
GGCGATGTCGAACTGACCGCCGCTCGAAGATTGAAGTAGGACCGACACGCGAGCCTCCTGACGACCGGCGCGGCGGAAGGAAGTCCCGCGCCGAAATTGAAAGCCCGCCTGGTGCCTCCTGCACCAGCCTTGTCTGCGCTGTTCGAGATCATCCAGGGAGAGTGCGTCTCAGCTCGTCGGGGCACCGCATCCCGGCGGGGTGACGGCGCACGATGGACGCCTGCGCGCCCGCGTATGCCTTCGCCGGGGAAGATGTTGGGAGTTGCAAACGGTCACGCTGTCACACGGTTCTAGTGCCGGCCTGAAGGGGGTACGGAGCGGCCGGCGGTGTGCTGGATTGATCTATCCCGTCGCTCCGGAGGTCCGGAAGAGCTGCGGCGGGGGTGCCTCGGCGAGTCGCCTGCGCACCTGCGAACGGTCGCGAACGACATGGCGTGTTCGACGAGCCGGAATGGTGAGACGGTTGGCCGAAGATGTCCCGTACATCAACTGAACAGGACGCCAACCGATCCGCATCCGCGGACATGGAGGAGTTTCGGCGGATATCCACCAACTGTCAAGGTAGGATTCGCGCGCTCCATGCCTCCGGTCCTGACCTGGCTCTCCAACCTCGTTCCGACCAACCCGATCGCGGTCCGGATCGTGTCGGGTGGTTCGAAGCGGGCGCGCCACCTGCTCCTCCGGTCGGGCTACCTCGCCCTGATGATCGCGATCCTGCTGCTCGGGCTCCTCGGGGGCGAAAGCACGGTGAAGCAGCTCGCCACCCGGGGGGCCAACGCGTTCTCGGTGGTGTCGTTCGGGCAGGTCGGGCTGATCTGCATCCTGACCCCGATCTTCATGGCGGGTGCGATCGTGCAGGAGGCGAGCCCCCGGACCTGGGACATCCTCCTGACCACGCCCCTGGGCAACCTCCAGATCGTGCTCGGCAACCTGTTCGGGCGCCTGTTCTTCATCCTCGCGCTGCTGCTCTCGACGCTGCCGCTGTTCGCGCTGACCCAGCTCTTCGGCGGCGTTCCCGGCGAGTCGATCTTCACGAGCTACGCGATCGCCGCTGCGAGCGCCCTCATCGTCGCGACAACGGCCGTGACGCTCTCGGTCACCCGCAGCGCGGGCAAGCGCGCGGTGTTCGTGTTCTACGCCGCCGTCGTGATGTACCTCTTCGCGACCTACGCCGCGGACCTGTACGCGCGGACGAAGGTGCCCATCGGCATCGGAAGCGGCGCCACGAACACGACCCTGTTCACGGCGACCAACCCGTTCCTCGCCCTCGAGAGCGTGCTCAACTCGAACACCTACTCGCCCTACGCACCGAGCGCGGTGCCCGTGGCGATCCTCGGCCCGGTCTACACGGCGCCGGCGACGACCTTCTGCCTGCTCTGCGTCGCGCTCAGCCTGCTGATGATCGTCTGGTCGACCCTGCGGCTCCGTGTGATCGGAACGCGAGGGCCGCGCGTCGCCTGGTGGCGCACGCTGCTTGGTTCGGGGCCGTCGGCCGGCGGAACCCGTGCGTCACGGCGCGTCGGCGCGAACCCGATCGCCTGGCGCGAGCAGATGCTGCGGAGCCAGTCGGTCGGCGGGCTGGTCGGCCGCTGGGTCTTCCTCGGCCTCGGCGCATGCTTCGGCGTGGTCCTGTGCGCGCTCCACCACACGGGGCTCATCACCTCTGCCGACATGCAGCTCGCGCTGCTCGGCGTGGTCGGCGCGGAGGTGATGGTCGTGCTGCTCACCGCCGTGAGCCTGAGCGCGACGGCGGTCAGCCGCGAGCGCGAGGACGGAACGCTCGACATCCTGCTCACGACGCCCATCCAGCCGGGGCCGTATCTCGCCGGCAAGCTCCGCGGCATCGTGCAGTTTCTGATTCCGATGCTCCTCGTGCCGTTCGTGACGCTCGGCGCGGTCGGGCTCTACACCGCGGCGGGTGGTTTCGGCGCCGAGCAGGGGGTTGCGATCCAGCGCACGCTCGGAACCGGCAGCATCACGCTTCCGATGATGCTCCCCGAAGGCGCGCTGCTCGTGCTCCTCGACCTCGTCGCCGCCACGAGCTTCGCGATCATGGTCGGCCTGCAGTGGTCGCTGCGCACGAAGGGCACCATCGGCTCCGTGATGTCGGCCGTCGGCGTGATCGGTCTCCTCGGGCTCGTACTCGGCGTCTGCGCGGCCGCGCTCGGTGGTTCGATTCCCTATGTCGGCGCCGCGATGGCGGGCGTGAGCCCGATGAACATGCTCTTCGCGACCGTGACGCCCGCCGACTCGATCAGCGAGAGCATGGGTGACCTCGGTGCGGCGCGCACGAGCCTCGCGATCGGCACGCTCGCTGCCTGCGCGGGCTACGGGACCGCCTGTTTCGCCATGCACTCCGCCATGAAGAAGGGCTTTATGATGACTGTCCGACGGCTGGCCGGCACGAACTGACCGCCATCGGGGAGATTTCCGAGTCATGCCGGGGCCCTTCGTCATGGAGGCTCCCCCTGCGGCATCGCGCCGCGGGCCGACCGCTCGATCGCACCAGGAGAAGCCATGCTGATTCCGTCCGCCGTTCTCGTCGCCTCGCTCCTTCCCATCACCGCGGCCGGGTCCGGTCAGTCCGCCAAGCCGACCGAGGGTGTTTCGCTGACCGTCTACTCCTCGGCCGACCCCGCCGGCTTCGATCCGCAGCGCTTCATCCAGCAGCAGCGGTCGAGCGGCATGGACAATGTCTGGGGCGTACCCGGCTACGGCGTGGTGAAGGAGGTGCGTCGCGTCGCGGTGCCGAAGGGAACGGGCGACCTCGCGTTCACCGATGTCGCGGCGTGGATCGACCCGACCACGGTGTCGTTCAACGACCTCGACGACCCGCGCACGACCGTCCTCGAGCAGAACTTCCAGTTCGACCTGGTGAGTCCGTCGAAGCTCATGGAGCGCTACATCGGTCGCGAGGTGACGCTCTCGGTCGCGATGGGCGACGGCGTGTCGACGGTGTCCGGGCAGCTCCTCAGCGCCAACCAGGGTTCGGCGGTGCTCCAGACGGCCGAGGGCGTGCGCATCGTGCCGATGGCCGGCGCGCAGGTCGCGCTCGGATCGCTCCCCGGTGGACTCCTCACGAAGCCGACGCTCGTCTGGAAGCTCGCGAGCGAGAAGGGCGGCGACCATCTCGTACGCACGACCTACCAGACCGCCGGCATGACCTGGCGCTCGGACTACAACATCGTCATCAATGGCGACGACACGCGCGGCGACATCACCGCCTGGGTCACGCTCATGAACCTCTCGGGCGCCTCGTACGCGAACGCCGAGCTCAAGCTCGTCGCCGGCGATGTCCACAAGGTGCAGCCCGAGCCGCCGATGCGCATGATGGCGAGGAGGGGCGAGGTCATGGCGATGGCCGACGCCGCGGGCTTCGAGGAGAAGGAGTTCGCCGACTTCCATCTCTATACGCTTCCACGCCGCACCGATGTCGCGCAGAACTCCACGCAGCAGATCGCGCTCTTCCCGCCCGTATCGGGATTCAAGGTGCAGCGCGAGCTCGTGTTCGACTTCACCTCGGGGATGGGAACGCCCGGGCAGCCGATCGTCGACCGCGACTTCGTGATCGCGCGCAAGGCGAAGCCCGCGATCCTGGTGCGCTTCGAGAACAAGAAGGACAACGCGCTCGGCATGCCGCTGCCGAAGGGGAAGATCCGTGTCTACAAGGAGGACCCGGCCGACGGAACGCTCGAGTTCATCGGCGAGGACCTGATCGACCACACGCCTCGTAACGAGACGGTCACGATCAAGCTCGGCGAGGCGTTCGATGTGGTCGGCGAGCGGACGCGCAGCGACTTCACCATCGACAATGGTGCGAAGCGGATGAGCGAGACCTTCCGCATCGAGCTCAGGAACCAGAAGTCGTCGGCGCAGCGGGTGCGCGTGATCGAGCGGCCGTACCGCTGGACCAACTGGCAGATCACGAAGCGCAACACCGACTTCAAGAAGCTCGACTCGGGCACGATCGCGTTCGACATCGACCTTCCGAGCGAGGGTTCGCACACGATCGAGTACACCGTGCACTACACCTGGTGATCGGGTGTCGCAAGACATGCCCGCGCAAGTCCATTCTTGGCATGGACTTGCGCGGTTTTCTTTGCGAGCGCCGTCGGCTCGCGCCCGTGTTCGCGAGTCGGGTGCGATTTCGCGCTGGTGCTGAGAGACGGGGTGATCCGGTGCGGAAGACTGATGCCGAGGCACCGTCCCCGCCCGGCGAGGAGTCGCCATGCATCAGTCGCTTTCGTCCGCATCCATCGCACCCGCGCGCCCGCGCCTTCGTGCGATCTCGCCCACCCACCGTGACCGCGCGCTGATCGCCGTGGTGCGCACGCAGCCCGAACTCCCTTCGCTCGCGGGGGCGCGGCTCGCGGCGGCGCTCCGAGCACGCGGTGACGAGGTGCGCATGACGGAACTCGACGGCCGCGACCTGCTCGCGCTTCCACGCCTCGGCCACGATGTCGATCTCGTCGCGATCGTCGATGCCGATGATGCCGTGCGCGTGTTTCCCGCGTCGCGCGGCGTGGACCTTGCGACCGGTCGCTTCGGTACCGATCTCGTCCCCGACTTCACCGATCACCCCCATGAGCGCACGCGCGTCCTGCCGATCGAGGCGTCGCCGCGTGGCGAGCGCCGCCCGCTCGGCGCGCTCCTGCACGAGGTACGCGAGTACATGCGGCGCTATGCGACGCCCGACCTCGTGTTCACCGATCACGCGCTCAACGCGTGTCCCGCGCTCTACGAGGGGCTCGTCGGTGCGATCCAGCGTCACGCGCACGGCATCCAGTGGATGGCCGCGCTCACGGTCGGCGCGACCGCGCAGGATGGGCTCTCCCGCCGGCTGCTGCGCGCATCCGCCGCATCGGGCCTGCGCAGCGTGGTGTTCCGCGCCGATACGGAGATGCACGGTGCGTCCGCCGAAGCGCGCGCGCAGGAGCTCGCGGGATACGCGGCCGACGCGGGAGTGCTGACACGGATCGTGGTCGCAGAGCCATCGCCCGCGACCCGTCACGCGAACCTGCGCGCTGCGATCCGCGGCACCGCCGCCGATTCCATCGGTGGCAGGATCGACCTCTTCTCGAGCATCGCACTGAAGGACTGAGGAGCCCATCATGCACATCGCACGCACCGCATCCACCTCGCAGCACGCACGCATGGCCTACGCCGGCGACACCACCGTCGCGAACCCGCTTCGCCATCGCCTGCGCATGCCGACGCCGGCGCAGAAGCGCGCCGAGGCCGAGGACTTCATCCGCCAGTTCCACGAGGAAGCCGGATTGTCGGCCGCGGCCTGCGAGACACGGCTCGCCGAAGTGCGGCGCGACCTCGCGCGCACCGGGCACTACGACCACACGCCCGACGAGCTCGCGTTCGGCGCGCGGCTCGCGTGGCGCAACCATGCGCGCTGCATCGGCCGCCTCTTCTGGAAGTCCCTCGTCGTCGTCGATCGGCGGGAGGTCACCGACCCTTCCGAGATCGCCGCATGCTGCGCGGAGCACCTCGCGTCCGCGCGCCGTTCGGGAGGCATCCGCTCGACGATCACGGTGTTCGCGCCCGTGCGTGGCGATGCGCTTCCTGCGCACATCGAGAGCCGGCAGCTCGCGCAGTACGCGGGCTATCTCGAGGACGACGGCACCGTGACCGGCGATCCGGCGAACATCGAGGCGACGCGCACCGCGATCGCGCTCGGCTGGAACCCGCCCGCGGCGCGCTCGCGCTTCGACCTGCTTCCGCTGCAGATCTGCGATGCCGACGGACGACGCCATCTCTTCGAGTATCCCGAGGGCACCGTCGAGGAGGTCGCGATCGAGCATCCGAACGCGCCCGCCTTCGCCGGACTCGGACTGCGCTGGTACACCGTGCCCGCGGTGAGTTCGATGGTGCTCTCGATCGGCGGCATCGAGTATCCGTGCGCGCCGTTCAACGGCTTCTACATGGCGAGCGAGATCGCCTCGCGGAACTTCGCCGATGAGTCGCGCTACGACCAGCTCGTGCCCGCCGCGCGTGCGCTCGGGATCGCGACCGAGGGCGCGCTCTGGAAGGACCGCGTGCTCACGGAGCTCAACGAGGCCGTGCTTCACTCCTTCCGGAGCGCGGGCGCGACGATCCTCGATCACCACACGGCGAGCGAGCAGTTCATGGAGTTCTTCCAGAAGGAGCGCAGCGCGGGGCGCGAGCCGAGCGCGGAGTGGTCGTGGATCGTGCCGCCGCAGGCGTCGGCCGTGTGTCCTGTCTACCACCTGCCCATGCAGGACCAGCACGCGCTGCCGAACTACTACGGGTCGGCGGCGACCGACGGCGCCAGGCTCGGCGCAGTGGCGACGGCGCCGCGGGCGCATCGAGCGGATGGTGACGAGACGCCATCGCGCTGTCCGTTCGCGCGGGGACTCGGGTTCCTCGCGCGAGCCGTGCGTCCTCCGCACGGGCACGGCGTCACGCTCAACGCGCTGTAGCGCGCTCGTGATCCTGCGGCGATGCACGCCAGAGCCGCACGAGGTCGGGGACGGAGAGCGACTCGGGTCGCGCGTTCGGATCGATGCCTTCGGGCCAGGCGCGCGCGCGGCCGAGGATCGCGCCGAGCTGCTTGCGCCGCTTCGAGAAGAGCGTGTGCACGAAGTCGCCGAATCGCTCCGCGTCGGCGTGCGGGAGCGCCGGCTCGCTCCGCGGTCGGAGCGCGAGCATGGCGCTCGTGACATCGGGCGCGGGCCAGAAGCAGCTCGCGGGCAGCACCGCGATCTGCTCGACCTCGCAGAAGGCCTGCACCATGATCGTGAGCGGCCCGTATTCGCCCGACCCCGGCTGCGCGCGCAGCCGATCACCGACCTCGCGCTGGATCGTGACGAACTGCCCGAGGCACTGCGGAAGCGTGGCGCAGATCGCTATGACCGGGCTCGCGGCCTGGTAGGGGAGGTTCGCGACGAGCGTGAACGGCCGCCCCGCGAGCACGCGGAGCGCTTCGGCGTTGAGGGCGCGCTTCCCGTCGAGGCAATCGCCTTCGACGAGGCGGAAGCGCGCCTCCGCGGCGAAGTGCTCGCGCAGGTGCGCCGCGAGATCGCGGTCGAGTTCGATGGCGACGAGCTCCGCGCCGCGCGCGAGGATCTCCTCGCTCATCGTGCCCGTACCGGGTCCGATCTCGACGACGAGCGAGCCCTGCGCGATGCCGCTCGCATCGACGAGCTTCCGCAGCAGATTCTGGTCGACGAGGAAGTTCTGCCCGAAGCGGTGCTTCGGCGAGAGCCCGCGCAGGGTGAGGATCGCACGGATGTCCGAAAGCGTCTGCACGGGCGCATCGTACGGTGAAAGAAGAACGGGCCCGGCGCGAGGCCGGGCCCGTTCGGATGGATCAAGGTTGCCCGCGAGGTGGACTCGGATCAGCCCCACGCGTTGAGCATCGCCGCGAGGTCGGCCGCGTCGACGACGCCGTTGCCGTTGATGTCGCCCACGCCGCTGCCGCCCCAGTTGTTGAGCAGGAGGGCGAGGTCCGCCGCGTCGACATCGCCGTCGTTGTCGAGGTCGGCCGGGTTCGACACGGCGAACGAGATCACGGCGCTGTCCATCGCGACCGGCGCGCTGCGACCTGCTCCGACCCACAGGTCGTATGCCGTCTGGCCGTTGGTGTCGGTGACATTCGCGTCGCGGAGGAACTCGATGTATTCCTTCGTCGTGGTCTGGTAGAAGAGCGTGACGGTCGCCGACACGGCGCCGGCGGGAATCGCGAACACGGTGTCGTCCCAGTGCTGACCGTCGGCGTAGGTGTAGCCGACCGCACCCGAGCCGATCGCGTTGAACGCGGCGTTCGTGAAGCCGCGCGGCGGAATGCGGTTGTCGGAGAACACCTTGTTCGCGAGCGCGAGGTGGAAGCCGGGGCCCGCCGCGAGACCGGTCAGCGCGGCGATCTCGGGCGAGATGCCCTGCTTCGCCTGGTAGACCTTCGTGTCGGCGTCGTTGAGCACCGCGGTGGAGCTGTCGTACGCGCCGCGCTCGGCGATCACGCCGCCCTTGGCGTTGGTGAACTTCACATTGATCCACATGCGGCGACCCTCGGGGTAGCCGGTCGGAAGCTTGTGGCCGCTCTGATTCGTGATCCGCACGCGCAGGTCGCCGCTCTCCTGCGCGAGCGTCATGTCGCTCGCGTTCTGGAGCATCTGGATCGTGCGCGCGGTGGCCTGGTCGATGCCCTCCTGCGTGAGACCGATCGAGTCGGCCTCATCGGGGAGCATCGCGTTGCGGATGGCCTGCACGACCCAGGTGTTGGCGCCGGCGAACGAGTGCTGCGGCATGTCCGGTCGCTCGAAGAACGGCGGGCCGAACTCGTAGAAGCGGCATCCGCCCGCGATCACCTTCGGCATGTGGCAGTCCTGGCAGCTCGACACGACTCCGTCGGCGTCGTTGCCGCCGAAGCGATGATCGGCGAACTCGACGCCATTCACGAAGTCGCTGTTGAGCCACTCGCTGTAGGTGCGCTGCTCGGGGAACATGTCCATCGGATCCTGCGTGGGATGCGCGGCTCCGAGGGCGTTCAGCTCGAACGCGCCGGTCTTGGCGTTCTTCGTGTAGATCGGGTTGCTCACATCGTGGCAGGTCCCGCAGAACTCGCTCTGCCGGTGGTACGGCGAGGTGATGAGGCGCGACTCGACGCCGTGGAGGTTCTGCGGCACATCGTCGAACGGTCCGCGGCGCGAGGACTCCGGATCGATCACGAATCGCGCGTTGCCCGCGCCCTGCGGGATCAGTCCCTGCGCGGCGAGCGCGCTGATGATCGGGACATCGGGATCGGCCGGATCGCCGGCGTAGGCGATCGCGCTGTCGGGTCCGAGCTCGGGGTTCACGACGCGGTGGCAGAAGTTGCAGTTGATGCCGTCGAGGTCGTCGCCGTTGAGGTCGGCGGGACTGCCGTTCGACGAGTGACCGGCGAGCCAGCCGCCGGGCGCGTGGCAGCGGATGCAGGTCTCGCCGCCGATGTTCGCGTCCTGGTTGGCGATCGAAACGGCCGCGTGCCACACGGGGTCGCGCGCGCTCTGCGCCATCAGGCTCGTCGCCCAGGTGTTGTACGGAGCGACCTGATCGCCGTAGTCGGAGTGGCAGTAGGTGCAGCTCAGGCTCGTCTCGATCGGGAAGAAGTTCGGATCCTTCGGCGCGGGCTGCGTACCCGGCTGGAAGAAGTCGGCGGCGGTCGTCGGGACCTTCACCTGTCCGCCTCCGCCGCGCGCCATGACGCTCGCGACCGTCGCGCCCGCGGCAACCACCGCGGTCACGAGGAGCAGCTGCCGCGCGACGCGGCCGGTGAGCGGGTTCGACGCGCGGCCACCGCGCGGGTTGTCGCACGGATCCTGGCTGTTCTGGTTGATGCTGTTCTGAGCCATGTCGTCCTACCTAGAGGGTCCATCGTCCCGATTCGCGGCACTCTTCGCGCGTCTGGCCCGAAGCGTTGCCGTATTCCGAATCGTCGCCCGAGAACAGGAAGGTACGGCGCGTGCACGCCCGTTCAAACCGCCCCCGCACAAATCGCGTCAAGGCGCGTGCCCCGAGGTCCACTCCTGCGGGGGTGCAGCCCTATCGGACCTCGCGGGACGCTGCGGGATACACTGCGGCCCATGCTCGCCCGGTACCGCAATCCTCTCGTTTCCTTCGCCCGGCGCGTGCGCCGTGTTGCGATCACGGCAGGGGTCGGGCTGTCCGTGCTCTCCGGCTGCGCCTCGCCGCAACCGGGCGCGTCGTACATGACGGTCGAGCGCAGCGACTACCCGCGCGCCTTCGATGCCGCGTCCGAGGCCGCGCGAGCCGAGGGACTCGTACCTGAGCTGAGCGATCGCGAGACCGGTCGGCTGTCGACCGCCGCGCGCGAGGCGGGTTCGCTGATCGAGCCTTGGACCTGGGGCGACCTGACCGCGAGCGACCTCGTCAGCGGCACGCTTGGCTTCGAGCGCAGGCGCGCGCACTTCGAGTTCATCCCGGTCGGCTTCCGGCCCACGGCCGCGGGTTCGGATGCGCTGCTGTCGGGTCCGGTGCTTCCAGGCTCGGAGCGGGCGGTCGGCATGAATCTCGCCGATGGCTCGGGCGAGGGTGCGCTCGAACTCCGTGTGACCGTGTCGATCGAGCGTCGGTTCCGTCCGGGCTACCAGGGCAATCCGTACACGCGCGCGCTCGGGAGTTTCTCGCGCGACGAAATGGTGACCGAGGACGAGGCGCTCGCCGCGCGCGACCGCTCGGTGTGGACGCCCGTCGCGCGCGACGAGCGCCTCGAGCGCGTGCTGATCGCGCGCATCGCCGACCGGCTCGCCGCGGGATCGCCGGCGTCGGACGACGAGGTCACGCGATCCGCGGATCGATGAACCGGTACATCACATCGACGGCGAGGTTGAACACGACGAGCATCGTCGAGTAGACGAGCACGACGCCCATCACGAGCGTGATGTCCTTGCCGAGCACGCCGTCGACGAAGTTCTGCCCGATGCCGGGCACCGCGAAGACCTTCTCGACGACGAACGAGCCCGTCAGCGCGATCGCCGTGGCGGGGCCGAGGTACGACAGCACGGGAAGGAAGGCGTTCTTGAGCGCGTGCTTGAACGCGACCTTCCAGCGCGGCAGGCCCTTCGCACGCGCGGTGCGGATGTGGTCGGCGCCCATCTCCTCGATCATGCCGAAGCGGATGAGCCGCGAGATGTACGCGGCGAACGGAAGCGAGAGCGTGAACGCCGGAAGCACGATGTAGCTGATGCCGCCCCATCCGCCGACGGGGAAGAGGCCGAGCTTCACCGCGAACAGCATGAGGAGCGCGCTGCCGATCACGAAGCTCGGGAGGCTGATGCCGGCGATCGCAAGGAGCTGCGTGACGGCGTCGAGCGGCGAGCCTGGCTTCAGTCCGCCGATCACGCCCGCTCCGATGCCGAGGACGACGGCGATCACCATGGCCGCGAGGCCGAGCGTCATCGACACGGGGATGCCGGTCGCGAGGATCTCGTTCACGCTCCAGTCGGGCTGCCGCAGCGATGGACCGAGATCGAACGGACGGTCGTGCGTGCCGAGCATCCACGACACGCCGCTCGCCTTCCCGAGATAGTCGAAGTAGAACGCGACGGGATCGTCGAGCTTGTACTGCTTCTTCATCGCCTCGACGATCTCGGCGGGCGGGCGCCGCCCCTCGGGATTCTCGAGCGGATTGCCGGGAACGCTCCACGCCAGCACGAAGGTCAGCGAGTACACCGCGAGCACGATCAGCGGCAGCTGGAGCAGACGGCGCGCAATCAGGCCGCCCACGCTCGTCGTCGCTCCGGCGCTCATGGAGTCTCCTCCGTCGACTGCGGTGCGCGGCGGCCGAGCGCCGAGATGTCCTGCTCGAGCCGAGGATGCTCGGTGATGCCGACGAGACGCGACGGGTCGTACATGTAGACCGTCACGTAATTGCAGATCGGCATGAGCGGCACTTCCTCGGTGAAGAGCCAGCGCTCGACCTCGGCGAGCTTCGCGAGGCGCGCGTCGGCGTCGCCCGCCGCGCCGATCGCCTCGGCCTCGTCCATGCGCCGCTCGAACTCGGGGTTCTCGTAGCCGCGGTCGTTGTTGCCGTTGCCCGTGCGCTGCAGGTCGAGCCAGGTGGTCGGATCGCCGTAGTCGCCGTACCAGCCGCCGCGCGCGATCATGAAGTTCCCCTTCTTGAGGTCCTCCTTGTAGAGCTTCGAATCCTTGCCGCGGCATTCGGCGGGAACGCCGAGCTCGCGCTTCCACATGTCGCGCATGGCGAGCGCGAGGTTCTGGTAGCGCGGGCTCGCGGTCGAATACAGGATGTCGACGGTCGGGAATCGCTCGCCCGCGGCGTCCTCGACGATGCCGTCGCCATCGCGATCCTCGTAGCCCGCGGCCTTGAGTTCCGCGCGCGCGCGTTCGGTGTCGTAGCCGAGACCCGCGATCACCGGATATCCGGGGATCGAGCCGGGAGGCACGAGCGTCGTCGCCACCCGTTCGCCGAGCCGCGTGACGCGCTCGATGAGCTCCTGCTTGTTCACCGCGAGCGCGAACGCGCGGCGGATGCGCGCATCGGCGAAGGGATTCGCGCGCCCGCTCGACACGGTGGGCCTGCAGTTGAAGCTGAAGAAGTCGGTGCCGAACGCGTTGAAGCCGCGCGCGTCGCGGCGTTCGCCGGCGCCCGGCGGCGGGAGCAGTCCGACGATGTCGTCCTCGATGCGCCCATGGGCGAGTCCCGCATCGAGATCCGCGCGGAAGCGCTCGAGGTACGCGCGGCGCTCGGCGAGCATCTCGGTCTTGTACTCGGGCCCGAGATCGGTGAGCCAGTCTGCGCCGCCCGACTGGAAGCTGAGGACGCCGGTGTTCGGGTTCTCGACGGTGCGGCACTCGACGGTGTCGGCGAGCACGGTGTCGCGCGCCCAGTAGTGCGGATTGCGCGAGAGGCGCATGTCGCGCTTGTAGCGCCAGACCGTGGGCACATACGCGCCGTTCGTGACGATCTTCCCGGGCTTCGTCCAGTCGTGGCGCTGGATCGCGCGGCCTGTCGCGGCCTCGAACGACACGAAGCGCTCGACGGTCGGCGGATGCACCGGCGCGAAGCAGGGGAAGGCGCAGAGATCCAGGAAGTAGGCGAGGGGCTTCTCGAGATGCACGACGAGCGTGCGGTCGTCGGGCGTCTCGATGGCGACCGAACGCTCGAAGTCGGCGAGGGTGTCGGCCCAGAGCGCCGCGGGATCGCCGGGCGCGGCGGTGAACGCGGCGATCGCCGCGTTGCGCCGCTCGTGGAAGGGCTTGGCGCCCCGGATCGCGAAGAAGAGCGCGGAGTAGTCGGCGGCGCTGTCGGGAAGGATCGCGCGGCGCCACGAGTACGCGAAGTCGCGGCTCGTCACCGGGTCGCCGTTCGACCAGCGGGCATCGGCCCGCAGGTGGAAGGTGTAGGTGAGGTTGTCGTCGGAGATCTCCCAGCGCTCGGCGACACCGGGAACGATCTCGCAGTCGCGTGCGCGCAGGTTCACCAGCGTCTCGTAGATCACGCGCGCGCGACGCAGTTCATGCTGGTAGCTCATCCGCTGCGGATCGAGCGTGTAGCAGTCGGATCGTTCGATGATGACGAGGTCGGCGGGCGGCAGCGGCGAGTCGAGCGACACCGACGCGAACAGCGCGAGCACGAGGAAGATCACTGGTGCAAGAACGCGCACACGGACAGAATAGACCGCGCGGCGAGATGCGTCACGCGCAGAGGTTCGAGACGGGGTGTGTCACGCCGATCGCGTCAGCCCGATCGCGTCAGCCCGATCGCGTCAACCCGATCACATCAACCCTTGTAGGGCGCCGCCGCGACGATGCCCTTCCACCGCTTCAGCTCGGCGTCGAAGGCCTTCTTGTCCTTCGATTCCCAGGCCGCCGCCATGGTGCGCTGGTCGCCGCCTGCGGCGCTGCCCGTGTAGGCGCTCGCGCGCTCCGAGCGGTCGATCAGGCGCAGGAGCACCTCGCAGGAGTTCGTCACCGATGCGTAGCTTCCCGCGAGATCGGCGTCGGCATGGGCCGAATCCCACTGGTTGTTCACGGCACCGAGGAGGTCGACGAGCACGGGGGCGAGGGCGCGGAAGATCGCGCTGCGCTCGGCGGCCGGCATGTCGAGCAGCTCGTTGCGCACGCCGAGAAGCGCGCGCTGGAAGGCGCCGATGCGGGCGTCGGCCTTCGCCGAGTTCTTCATGCTCTTGATGAGCGTCGACATCGCATCGACCACATACCGGCGGATCGTGCGGACATTCTCAGGGGTGAGGTCCTTGCGGCGGGCGGCGGCGCCCATCGCCGCGAGCTTGCGCTGCAGGGCGATCGGGTCGGTCTCCGAGGCGCACGCATCGCGCAGGCGGCGGGCAACGGTCTCCACATAGGTGCTGCTCGCCTCGAGATCCTCGAAGGAGTCGGCGATCAGCGAAGCGGCGGAGATGCGCTTTCCGGCCTCGGCCTCGGCGTCGGGCGCGGTGGAGGCGACGAGTACATCGAGACCGTCGGTCGAGCGCGTGAAGCGGAGGACCTGCATGGCGTTGATCGAGCGGCGGAGGTCCTTGCCCTTCACCACGGGGGTGAGCGCCTCTGCGAGGCTCTCGCCGTAGGCGCGGCGGAACTGGGCCGTCGCCGCCGGGTCGCGGGCGACCGAGGCGAGCGTCCAGCGGGCCTCGTCGAGGGCACCCATGTCGTTGCTCTTCGCGATCGTGTCGACCATCGGGGCGATGAACTCGCCGACCGCGGTCTTCTGGGCCCCGGTCAGCGGCGCGTTGCTGGCGAGGATCGCTCGGTCGAGCGTCGACTGCGCGAGGCAGGTCGCGCTGGCGCAGACGGCGAGGAGGGCGGTGGTCAGGAATCGCAGGGTCATGGCGGGTCTCGGTCCGGCTCCCCGAGGGTGGTTCGGGGGCGTCCCACTACATACGGCGTCCCGTCGGCACGGCGTGCAGACGCCCGCTGTTTGGCGGGATGTTGGACGCTAATCCAACGGGGGCGTACTGTCAACGAACCGCGGGTGTCCGGGGGGCGGATCAGGGCTGCGCTGCGGCCGTTCCGCCCGTGGGTTCAGGGAGTGGGTTCGGGGCCTGTCCCACAGGGGTTCCGCGCACCGAGATTGTCCGAACCGTCGCCGTCAGCCGATGAAGGGACACGCCACCGAAAGGGCTTCCATGCGTCCTGTCCGAATCGCTGCTTCGCTTTCCATCGCCTCGCTGCTCGCCGCGCACCCCGCCTGGGGCGCGCAGGACGGGGACGCGGCCGCCCCGACGGGGTCGGGTGTGGCGGCTGATGACGGGGTGACGGGGGGCGCGGCCGGTCAGTCGACCGACGGCAGCCAGCCGGAGCTCGTGGTCGAACCATCGGCGGAGATGCGAGCGGCGATCCGCGAACGCCTGTCGCGCAGCTTCGCGGCGCGCGCCCGCATCGTGCTCCAGCGCGAGATCGTGTTCCTCGGGGTGCTCGGCAATTCCCAGACGCTCATGCGCGCGGCGCTCGATCTCGAGCCCGCCAACCCTGCGATCTGGCGTCTGGCGCTCGATCTCGCGGCGATCGCGGAGGACGGCGACCCCGCCGCCGAGAGCATGCTCGGGACCGCACTCGCGGTGCTGTCGCGGATGGAACCGGACGACGAGGTGCTGCGGCTGCGCCGCGTGATCGCGTCGATCGACGCTCGCCAGACGGCGGAGGAGCGCGTGGCCGCGATGCGGTCGCTGCTCGGCGAGGACGCGGTGGCCACGCTCGGGCCGCGCGTCGCGGCGCGCATCGCGTTCGATCTGGCGCTTCTGCTGAGGCAGACGGGCGATCTCGACGGGTTCGCCCGCAACCTGATCCGCGCGCTCGATCTCGATCCGAGCTTTCCCGAGGCGTCCTCCCTCGCGGCGGGCTTCTTCCGGATCCAGGCGCCCACGCTCGCCGACGAGGTCGCCGCGGTGCGCGGGGCGATGCTCGCGAACCCGATGGACTCGAGCGTTGCGGTGAACCTCGCGCACCTCTGCCTGAAGCACGCCGCGTACGAGGCGGCGGCGAATGTGCTCGAACTGCAGGCGAAGTTCCAGTATGCGCGCAGCGCCGACGAGGGCTACGACACGCTGCTCGCCGACTATGTGGTCGCGCTGTGGGGCGCCGGCAGGCCCGAAACCGCGATGTTCGTCGCGTCCGAGCGGCAGGCGAAGCTCGACAGCCTGCTGATCCAGGAGATCGAGCGGCAGGGCATCGCGATGTCGCTCGACGAGCGGAAGCAGGTGCATCTGCCGACCGCGCCATCGCTCGCGACCGCGATCGCCGCGATGACCACGATCGAGCATGAGCAGTCGACGATCGCCGTGCAGAACGCGGCGTTCGCGTGCGATACGGTGCTCGACCAGCTCGCGAAGCGCGAGGTGGCGCCCGAGGTGCGCGCCACGGTCGCGCTGCAGAGCGCGTTCGTGCAGCTCTGGCTGAACGGACCGCTCGAGAAGGCGCAGGCCATGCTCTCGAAGGCGGCGGAGTACACCCCGCTCGCGGACGAGGCGCGCCAGCGCTTCGATGGCTGGATCGCGTTGCGCCAGAACGATCTCGCGCGTGCGCGCGAACTGCTCGCACCGCTCGCGGAATCGGATGTCGCGGCTCGGCTCGGCCTCGCGGTCGCGCTCGAGCAGGCGGGCGAGCGGCAGGAGTCGGCGCGGCAGTACCTCGCCGTCGCGCGCGCGACGCCCGAGTCGGCGATGGGCGTCTGGGCGCGCGAGAAGCTCTACCGGCTGCTCGGGCAGCGTCCGCCGCTGCGCGAGGAGACCGCGGTCGTCGAGGATGCCGCCGCACTCCCGCCCGCCTTCGTCTCGCTCATGCGCGACGCAGGTTCGTCGCTCCTCCTGCGCATCGTGCCGCAGCAGACCGACGCGCGCGCCTGGGACCGCCTCTACTTCGACATCGAGATCATCAACCGCGGCACCTGGCCGCTCGCGATCGGGCCCGAAGGGCCGATCATGGACACGGTGACGGTGACCGCCTCGGTGAATGTGCCGGGCGAGATGCCGCGACCGCCGCAGATCGTGCTGCTGCCGATCGACCGCTCGTTCGTGCTTGAGCCCGGTGCGACGCTGCGCGTTCCCATCGATCTCTCGGTGACCGATGCGAGCGCCGCGCTGCGCGAGGACACGCTGTCGGGCGCGCTCGTCTCGCTGCATGCGATCGTGAACTGGCGTACCACGGTGTCCGGCTTCGAGCCGTCGCCGCTCGGGCTCGAGGTCGAGTCGCCCGTCGTCCATGTGAGCGGTGAGCGCGTGTCGGTGGAGTGGATCGAGGAGTCGCTGGCGAAGCTCCGCGATACGACGGTGGCACCCGATCCCGAGCTGATCGCGCTGCTCTCGCACGCGCTGGTTCGCCGCGCGACGCGGCCCGAGCTGATCGCGCCCGAAGCGGCGTCCGCGCTCGATCCGGCCGGCGAGGTGCTCGCATCCGCCGCCGCGCGGCTCTGGCCCGAGGCGCGCGCGTGGCTCGTGTTCGCATGCCCGAAGGGCAAGCGCGTCGAGGCCGGCAAGGAGGCGGAGGATCTCGTCGAGGTGGCTGCGGGCGGCCGCATCGAGATCGGTTCCGCGGTTCCCGAGCTCGAGGCGCTCGACGGCGTGCTGCGCGCCGACGATTCGTTCCTCACGCGCATCGCGTGGATCGCGACGCGCGCACGGCGTCCCGAGGATCCCGTGCTCATGGCATCGCTCGAGTCGGTCGACCCGCGCGTCCGCGCATATGCCGAGGAGACGAAGGAATGGATGCTCGAGGCGCGCGACGAGCGCGCGCGGCAGCTCAACCTGAAGCCGTGATTCCGCGTCCATGATCCGCGCGGGGCGGTGATCGAAGCGAAGCAACGAAGCGATGACGACTGCGAACGGTTCCCTTCCTGCATGGTGGACATCGCCGCGGGTGAGGTTCTG
>JBEAQW010000160.1:0-3160 GCA_041163725.1 Planctomycetota bacterium | reverse complement strand
CGCCTTGGCGATGCGCTCTGCCTCGCGCTCGGCGGCCTTGCGCGCGCGCTCCGCGACAGCGGCGACACGCGCAGCCTCGCGTTCAGCCCGCGCCCGCACGCGCGCCTCCTCAGCCTCGCGCTTCTGACGGATCCGCTCCTCCTCGCGCGCGATCTCCGCGAGCCTGCGCTCCTCGATGAGACGCTCCGCCTCCCGCTCCTTCTCGAGCTTCGCCTCCTCGATGCGACGCAGCTCGGCTTCCTCGGCCTCACGGAACTTGGCGTGACGATCGAGGTAGGCCTTGCGGATCCGAGTGCCCTGACGCCCGGACTCGGTCCACGCCTCGTCGACCATCCGGCTCAGCGCGTGGTAGACCCGTGGCAATTCCTCCTGCCGATGCTGCTTGCCGATCCAATGCACGACATCGGCCGTGGTCGCGGTCGGCTCGACCGCCCCGTTCCGATGCAGCAGCTCGACGGTCGTGTCGTCGGCGATCGGAGCGGGAAGCTCGAACGCCACGAGCAGCGTGCGCCCCGCCACGAACGGCGGAATCTCCGCGAGGCTCTCGATGTAGCTCCTCTGGTCCTTGCGCGAGGCGTTGCGCAGGTGATCGAGGGATGTGCGGTGCTGACGCCTGAAGATGTCGTTGAGCGTGGCACGCAACCGCGTTGCGCGCTCGTCCACATACGGATACTTCTCGCCGATCACCTCGCGCACTTCGCTCTCGAGCATCACACGCAGGTCGTTGGCATCGACCACGACGCGCGCGACGCGTCCGAGCGCTTCGGCCGCCTGTTCCGCAGTGCTTTCCCAGAGCAGGTAGTTCGTCAGCAGGATCGCGAGCGGATCATCGGCCGCGAGGCCTTCGAGCACGGGGGTCTCGAATGCAGGCGAGCCGCCCCCGTACTTCTTGACGAGTGCTGCGAACTTGGGACCGCGGACGAGTTCGACCTTCATCGCGTGGTGTTCTCCTGCGAGCCATCGGGCTCGCCGGCGGTCGACGGCGCCTCGGCACCGCCTTCCGCCGCCTGGGTTTCGGGGCGCAGGGCCGTGTCGAGCGCGGCCTGTCGCTTCAGTCGATCATCGAGTTCGAACTCGATGCGCGGCACACGCCCGATGCGGGTGCCATCCATGACGCGCCGCCTCAGGAATCCCGATGCGGCGCGGAGTCCCGACACGGTGAGCGAGGCACGGTCCTCGGGAAGGACCGACACGCGCACCCGCGCCTCGGACAAGTCGGGCGAAAGGACGACCTCGGTGATCGAGACCATCCCCTGCACCCGCGGATCGTTGATGCCACGCGCGAGCTCCGCCTGGAGCGCGCGTCGCACCTCGCCCGCAACCTGCGCGGGACGGTCGGAACCCGAAGGCGACGGACCGAGCGGTCCGCTCGCCTGTCGCTTCGATCTGGGGCCGGGGCTTCGCTCTCTCATCGGCGTCCTCATTCGGCGTCAGTCCCGACGGACCTCGACGGTCTTGTAGCACTCGAGCACGTCGCCGACCTTGATGTCGTCGTAGCCGACGATCTTCATGCCGCACTCCTGACCCGCGCGCACTTCCTTCGCATCGTCCTTGAAGCGCTTGAGCTGCTCGAGCCGGCGATCCTTCTCGACGACGATTCCATCGCGCGTGACGCGGATCTGCGCGTTGCGCTCGACGACGCCGTCGGTGACATAGCAACCGGCGACTGCGCCGACCTTCGAGATCCTGAACACCTGACGGACCTCGGCGTGACCGAGGACCTCGAGCTTGAGCTCGGGCTCGAGCATGCCCTTCGCCGCCTTCACGACATCGTCGATGAGGTCGTAGATGACCTCGTAGAGACGGATCTCGATGCCCTTCGTCTCGGCGATCTGGCGCGCCTTGCCGCTGGAGGTGACGTTGAAGCCCACGATGATGGCGTTGGTCGCCGCCGCGAGCGTGACATCGCCCTCGTTGATTCCGCCTGCGCTCGCGCTCTTGACCGAGACGGTGACCTCCTCGGTCGGAAGCTTCGCGAGCATCCCCTTGAGCGCCTCGACCGATCCCTGCACATCCGCCTTGACGACGAGCGCGAGTTCCTTGCGGCCCTGCTTCTCGAGGTGCTTGAAGATGTTGTCGAGGGTGATCTTCGGCGCCGCGAGCTCGCGCTCGCGGTCGATGCGACGACGCTCCTCGGCGGCCTCCTCGGCTGCGCGGAGCGAGGCCACGACGAACGCCTTGTCACCCGCGTCGGGAAGCTCGTCGATGCCCGAGATCGCGACCGGGGTCGACGGCAGCGCCTCGGCGACGCGCTCACCGCGATCGTTCACGATGTCGCGCACGCGGCCGTAGCCGCGGCCGATCACCACGAAGTCGCCCTTCTTGAGGCAGCCTTCCTGGATGAGGACGCGCGCGACGGGGCCACGACCCTCCTCGACGGAAGCCTCGAGCACGGTTCCACGGGCGTTGCCCTTGAAGTCCGCCTTGAGCTCGAGAAGCTCCGCGTGGTAGTCGAGCAGCTCGAGGAGCTGCTGGATGCCGTCTCCCCGCGTCGCGCTGGTCCGGACGACTTCCGTCGTCCCGCCCCACTCGACGGGGTTGAGCTCGTGCTCCGCCAGCTGTCCGAGCGCGCGCTGCACATTGGCTTCGGTCGCATCGGGACGGTCGATCTTGTTGAGCGCGACGACGATCGGAACACCCGCCGCCTTCGCGTGGTTGATCGACTCGACCGTCTGCGGCATGACGCCATCGACGGCGGAGACGACGAGCACGACGATGTCGGTCACCTTCGCGCCGCGGGCGCGCATGTTCGTGAACGCCTCGTGGCCGGGGGTGTCGATGAAGGTCACCACGCGGTCGACATCGCCCGCCTTGACGGGCACGGTGAACGCGCGCGTCGACTGCGTGATGCCGCCGGCCTCGCCCTCGGCGATGTTGGTGCTCCGGATCCTGTCGAGCAGGCTGGTCTTGCCATGGTCGACATGGCCGAGGATCGTGACGATCGGCGCGCGGCGACGCTCGTCGAGTCGCTCGCGCTCGGCGAAACGCTCCTCGATGATCTCGGCCGCGGACTTCGCCTCGTCGACGACGAGGTCGATGTCGAACTCCATCATGGTCTCGATCGCCTTCTCGCGATCGATCGCACTGTTGATGGTCGCCATCGTGCCCGTGAGGAAGAGACGCTTGATGATGTCGACGGCCTTCACGCCGGTTGCAGCCG
>JBEAQW010000159.1:0-6594 GCA_041163725.1 Planctomycetota bacterium | reverse complement strand
GGGCTTCGGCTATCCTCCCCGTCCCCCAATGACGCGTCATGTGGGGCCACCTGCCCAGGTGGCGGAATTGGCAGACGCGCCAGCTTGAGGTGCTGGTGGTGTAACAACCTTGGAGGTTCGAGTCCTCTCCTGGGCACTTCGACAGGCCCCGCTTCACGCGGGGCCTGTTCACTTTTGCACCTCGGAGGCCACGGCTGCATTCCACGGCCGCACGCACCGGCCGCACGCACCGGCTACACGCCGCGCTGACCCGGATCCCAGATGAGCTTGTGGAGCTGCGTCTGCTGGCGCACGGGCAGCCTGTCGTCGAGGATCCACTCGGCGAGCGCGCGAGGCGAGAGACCGGGGCAGCCGAGGATCTCGAGCCCCTGCTTCTGCGGGAACGCAGGGCTCATGAGGACCGCGTTGCAGCGTTCGGCGAGTCCGCGATCACGGATGACGCCGCGCGCCCACTCGTAGTCGGCGCGGTCGACGATCACGAACTTCACCTCGTCGTGCGCGCGGAGATCCTCGAGGTTCTCCCATCGGTTGCGCGCGACCTCGCCGGAACCAGGTGTCTTGATGTCGAGGATGCGGATCGCCGCGGGGTGGCACGGCGAGATGTCGACCGCGCCCGAAGTCTCGATGAGCACCTTGTAGCCGCGCTCGCAGAGTTCGTCGATCAGGTCGAAGGCGCGCTTCTGCGCAAGCGGCTCGCCTCCCGTCAGCTGTACGAGCGTCGCACCCGACGCCTCGATCTCCGCGAGAATCGAGGCGATCGTCCGCGGCGCGCCCTCGCGGAAGGCGTACTCGGTGTCGCAGTAGTGGCACCGCAGCGGGCAACCGGTCAGTCGCACGAAGAAGCACGGGCAGCCCGCGTAGGTCGACTCCCCCTGGATCGAGAAGAAGGTCTCGTTGATGCGCAACGATCCCTCGAGCCTCGCGTGCGTGCTGTGCTGCTGGTCGTGTGTCACGGAAGCGGCCCTCTGCGCGTGTCCGACGCTAGTAGACCCACGCCTCGACGGCGGCGATGGCGGACTGCTCCGCGGGAATCGCGACTCCGAGGGGCGCGGTGACGAGAATGAGCGCATCGAGGATGTCGCCCTCCTCGTCGTGGATCGCCTCGACCGCGACCGGCGAAGGGATCTCGAGTCCCTCCTTGCGGAGCAGCCGGATGATCTCCTCGCGCCGCGCGCGCGGCGGCTCGCCGCCGCCCTTGTAGCCCTTCGACGGCCACTCGCGACGCTGGAGCACGCTCGCGGGACAACCCTCGCAGACGCGCACGCGCGCGCCATCGCCGACACCGGCCGAGACCGGCTCGATCGCGATGCCCGCGTCGGCGAGCGGAAGCAGGATCTCGGTGATGACCGTGAAGGTCTGCTTGAACACGCGCAGATTCATCGGCGCAAGCGGCGTGCGGAACTCGCGGTCGCAGACGCGCTTCGGCTCGCGGCGAGAGATCTCGCGCATCGCGCCGCGCCACTCGCGCGCGGTACCGAAGCCGGCCATCCACTCGGCGATCGCACGCCAGGTGAGTTCGCCCCCGAGTCCCTCGGGGCGTCCATCGCGGAACACCTCGAGCGGCAGACCGAACGGAGCGTCGATCCGCCACAGGTGCTCGCGTCCATCGGACGCGGACTCGAGGATCGCCTTGCGGAGGCCGTTCCGGTCGAGCCGGCCACGCATCCTCACCGCGCTGCGCGGCGCGAGTTCACGCTCGGCGATACGGATCTTGGCGGCTCCGCCGCCGTCGGCACCGCTGAAGTCGACTCCGTGCAGGATCAGGCGCGACATCAGAGACCGCAGCTTCCGTGCGGACGACCGCACCCACAGGAGGACGAGTGGACATGCGGCGCGGGGGCGGCGGAGCCGGCCGGCGCCTCCGCGCCGGCGACGCCGAACACGGAGAACTTGCGACGGAAGGTCCGTCCGCGGCCGCGCGGATCGTCGACGGGCAGATCCGCGTCCTTCATCGGGCGCATCAGTTCGATGACCTCGCCGTCCTCGACCGCTTCGTACTCGTAGATTGGCATAGGCCCACAGGATAGCGGCACACCGCGCAGACGATCGATGCGCGCGTGCCCGTACACTACGGGGATGCCAAGTTCCCGGAAGTCCCGCAGTTCGCGGTCGAAGGAAGTCCACCCCTCCGTTGCCGCCTATCGCCAGAAGGAGCGCGGCGAGCGGCTGCAGAAGGTGCTCGCCGACGCGGGTGTCGCGGCGCGGCGCGAGTGCGAGCGGCTGATCGTCGAGGGCGCGGTGACCGTGAACGGCAAGACGATCGACATGCTGCCGGCGTGGGTCGATCCCGAGGAGGACCGCATCGAGGTCTTCGGGCGTCCGCTCCGCAGCGCCGAGAAGCATGTCTACATCATGCTCTTCAAGCCGCGCGGAACCGTATGCACCAACAGCGATCCCGAGGGCCGTCCGCGTGCGATCGATCTCGTCGATCATCCGTCGCGGGCTCGGCTCTACTGCGTCGGCCGGCTCGATCTCGATGCGTCGGGACTCCTGATCCTGACCAACGACGGCGAGTTCGCGAACCGCCTGACGCATCCACGCTACGAGGTGCCGAAGGGATACGAACTCACCCTCGACGGCAGGCTCGACGCGGAGTCGATCGCGGCGCTTGAACGCAAGCTGCTCGGCAAGCGCGTGCGCCGCAGCTCGGGTGCCGAGGATGCCCCGACGAGTTCGCTGACGCTCGTGTCGGTGGAACAGGGCAAGTCGCTCGTCCATCTCGAGCTCTGCGAGCATCGCAATCTCCAGGTGAAGGAGCTGATGCATTCGCTCGGCCATCCGGTGCGGAAGATGCGCCGCACCTCGTTCGGTCCGCTCCGCCTGAAGGGACTCGCCGTCGGCGAATGGCGCGAGCTCACGAAGCGCGAGCTCGACCTTCTGCGCAAGGGTGCGCGCAAGAGCGCACCAAAGCCGCGCGCGGCGCGCGAGGTCGCGCCGAAGCCGGTCGTCGGACGGGGCACCGCGGGGGCGACGGCGCGCGACACGAAGGCCCTCGGAACCCGAGATGCCGCCCGTGGCGAGCGCACCGACACCCGCGGCGCCGCACGCAAGGATTCCTGGAAGGATTCACGCAAGGATTCACGCAAGGATTCACGCAAGGATTCGCGCAACGGATCCCGCGTGGAGTCTCGTGTTGATTCCCGCAAGACCGCACGCGGTGACGCACGCGGTGGCGCGCGAACTGGCTCGGGGGGTGGCTCAGGCGGTGGCTCAGGAAGGGCTACGCGCGGCGGCGCTCGCACGACTTCGCGCGGCCCCGCGAAGCGCACTTCATCCCGTGGAGGTACGCGGCGATGAGGAGATGGACGATCGCGGCATCGATCGGTGCATTCCTCTTCTGCGCCGCGCGGGCGACCGGATTCCCCGCTTCGTTCGGCACCGGCTCGTTCCTGGGCATCGATGTCGTCGAGCGCCCGGAAGGACTGATGGTCTGGCGGGTCATGCCCGGGCCGCTCGACGGAAACTTCGTCGCATCCGCAACGCTCGCGCGCGGTGACCTTCTGCTCGAGATCAACGGAGCACCTGCCACGCTCGATGCGTGGAACGCGATGCTCGCCAAGCCAGCGGGGACGGCCGTCTCGATCTCCTACCGCGAAGGCCAGCCCCGCGGCTCCAACGGCAAGCCCCGCGTGGAGGGACCCTCCCGTGAGTTGCAAGTCGTCACCGACGACGCGGCCGCCTGGAAGGGTCTGACGAAGTCCGGCGAGCAACCGCCCTATCGCCGACCGCCGGTGGCTCCCGCGGCCGCCACCGACGATCTGCCCGCGGCGCTCGCCATGCTCGGCCCCGAAGCGCGCGCGCGGACCGAACGGCTGCTGGCAAGCCTTGACGGTATCGCCGGACGCCACGGCGATCCACGCACACCGATGCTGCTGCGTGCGATCTTCCACGAGCCTGCGTCGACCGAGTCGTTCGTGCGCGCGGCGATTCCGGCGGCGTCGCGCTTCACCGAGTCGCCCTTCCGCGGCGCAGCGGAACTCGTCGCTGGCCTCGCCACCGCGACGGGCGACCTGCCCGCAGCACACGGGTCGTTCACGATCGATCGGCCGCAGGCTGCCATCTGGTACCTCGACTTCCTGTTGAACGGCGCGCGCGCGCGCTTCGACGAGTGGGTCCGTGCCGAGGATCGCGCGCTTCCCGGCCTTCGCCCCCTCGTCGTCGAGCGGCTCGACAATCTGCTCGTCAGCGGACCGCATGCGCGCGACGCGATGGCCGCGCTGCGCGCGCTTCCGACGCTCGACGCAGCGAAGGCTGCTGCACTGCTCGCGCACTTCGATGTCGTTCCCGCGTTCGGCGACGAACTCGCTTCGGCTGCGGACGAGCCGATTCCCGACGCTCTGCGCACGGCGGTCGAGGGCACCATCCTCGCCGCCGAGGAGATCCCCGAGCTCGGCTGGCTCGTCGTCGGCGGCACGGGCGCGAACCGATACGACCTCGGGGTCGTCGCCGCGGTGCTCGATCTCGGTGGAAACGACCGCTACGAGTGGAATCAGACGCAGGGACAGCATCGACTCGTCGTCGATCGCGCGGGCGACGACCTCCATTCCGGAGGCGCGCTTGGTCCCGCCGGAGCCCTCGGGGCCATCGCAGTGATCGACGACCACGCGGGCAACGACCGCTACGAGGGCGGCGCGCTCACGGCGGGCTCCGCGCTCGGGCTGAGCGCAATCATCGACCGCGCCGGCGACGATCACTACCGCGCGGGCGCGTGGAGCCTCGGCGCGGCCGCGGGAGGCGCGTCCGTCGTCGTCGATCTCGCGGGCTGCGACCGGATCGAGGCCGAGGGCATGGCGATCGGCGTGGGTGGTCCCGTCGCGGTCGGTGCGTTCGTCGATGTCGATGGACATGACATCGCTTCGCTCGGCACGCGGCCAAGCGTCTACGGCGTCGCGGGCGAACACGCGGGGTTCGGCATGGGCTTCGGGCTCGGCTTCCGACTTGCCGCCGCGGGCGGGGTGGGCGCCTACATCGACTTCGCAGGGCGCGATCAGCGGCGTTCAGGCGAGTTCTCGCAGGGCTGCGGCTACTACCTCGGGCTCGGCATCCTGTTCGATGGCGCGGGCGACGACCTCTCCGCGTGCGATCGGTACGGCTTCGGTTCGGCGGCTCACCAGGCCGCCGGCGTGATGATCGACCTCGATGGCAACGACACGATCGTCGCGAAGACCGCCGCGCATGTCGGCGGGGCGTGGGACGAGTCGCTCGCGTACTTCATCGACCACCGGGGCGACGACAGCTACCGCGTCGACGGCCTTTCGCTCGGCGCCGCCGCGCAGCAGGCGGTCGGCATCGCCATCGACCGCGCGGGATCGGATCTCTACCGCGCGGGCGGCACCTGCCTCGGCGCGGTCAGCGACAACGAGTACCACTTCGATGAAGCAGGCCTCGGATCGTTCGCACTCTTCCTCGATGCGGGTGGGGTCGACCTGTATCCATCCGTCCGCGGGAACGGCACGCGTCGGACGAGCCCCGAGGATGCGGGCGTGCGCGCGCGCGAGCGGGACAGCGTGTTCGAAGACCGGCCCGACGCCGCGCCCTGACGCGAGACCGGCGAAATCTCGTCCATTCACCCGTTGTTCTCGGTCCATCGCTCCCGCGAGTCGTTACGATGCGCCCGCGCGTCATGCCGTCTGCATGATGCAAAGCCTCGGCAGGATGCCGCTTGCGAGCGAAGGACATGCTCGAACAGACGAACCCCGACCACGGATCCCACGACACGCACCACGCCGATCGCGAGACGGCGCCGATCTCCGTGTCGGCACCTCGCGCCGCGGCGGTCATGGCGATGGCGGCACCGAGCCGTCATGCCGACCGTCTCGGCGAGATGATCGCGCGCGCGGAGATGCTTCTGCTTCACCTCGAATCGCGCCTGCATGAGGAGCGCGAGGTCAGCGATCGCGCGGTGCGCACCGCGGGCGAGGTCGAGGAGCGGCTTCGCATCGGCGTGAAGATGCTGCAGGCGCTTGATCTCCAGGTCGCGCGCGGCGAGGAGGCCGTCGGCAAGGCGCAGACGCTCGCGAACGACGCGGGCGCGCGGCTGTCCGAGGCAACCGCCGGTGCCGAGCGCACCATTGCGGAACACGCCGAGCGCGCGATGCGCGAGAAGCTCGAGTGGCTCGATCGCGAACTCGCATGGCGCTTCGATCGCGTGCAGGAGGTCGAGGAGCGGATCGAGCGCGCCGCGAATGCGAAGCTCGCGTGGATCGACGAGGAACTCGGCAAGCGTGTCGCGACGCTTGAGGATGCATGCACGCGCGCAGAGCACTCGCTCGCGCGGGCAGGCGATGTGCTCCAGACGCTCGGTGATGCGGGCGAGACGATCGAACGCGCCGAGGCGATCGCCGACCGCCTCGAGTCGACGCGCGAGCAGGCGACGCGTCAGGTCGAGCTGCTCTCGCGCACCACGCAGGAGGCGGCCGCGCTGCGCGAGTCGGTGGCGACCATCGCGCACGATGTCGCGGCCTCGCGCGAGGTCGTGGGCGGGGAACTCCGCCGCATGCGCGACGATCTCTTCTGGCTGACCGAACGCGGCGAGCGCATCTCGACGCAGCTCGTCGACACGGCGGACGGTGCGGCCGTCGCCACCAACGCGCT
>JBEAQW010000158.1:0-4418 GCA_041163725.1 Planctomycetota bacterium | reverse complement strand
TCGAGCCCGCCAAGCGGAAGTACATGACCTATGTGCTGAAGCAGCTCGAGTCGATGGTGCCCGTCAGCGCGAAGTGACGCGCGTCAGAGCTCCGTCGCCGCGGACGACCACTCGTCATCCCACACCGCATATCCGCCGAGGAACGCGTTCGCGTTCGCGCCGAGGATGCAGCCTTCGGGAATCTCCTTGATCGCCTTGGAGTTTCCTCCACCGAGCACGACGACATCGGGAAGCACCGCCGCGCGCAGCAGGCGCACGGTCTCCGCGACATGCCCACGCCACTTGCGCGTGCCGTTGCGCTCGCGCCCGCGGATGCCGACATAGTCCTCGAACGACCGACCCTTCTTGAACGGCAGGTGCGCGAGCTCCATCGGAAGCACGATGCGACCAGCGATCATGCAGGTGCCGAGACCGGTGCCGAGACCGAGGAAGAGCATCTTCTCGTTCACGAGACCCGCGGCGCGGTGGCTGCCGATCGCCTGCATCGCGGCATCGTTGAGGATCTTCACGGGCACGCCGAACGCCGCGCGGTAGTCGAAGTCGCGCCAGCCGGGGCCGAGGTTGACGGGGTCCTGCAGCGGCCGACCGTTGCGGATCGGCGTGGGCAGTCCGATGGTGATCGCGTCGACGCGCTCGCCAGCGAGGAGCTTCGGCAGATCCTCCGCAAGCTGCTCGGGCGTGTAGCTCGGGCCCGACGGCGCGGCGCGCTTCTCGACCCAATGGGCGCAGCGCGCCTTTGCGTTCGTACCGCCGATATCGAGGGCGCAGATGATCCTGGAAGCGGACATACCCTGATTGTGTCGGAGATCGGCCGCCGTGGGTTCAGCGGCAACGCCGCTCCACGGCAGAAATCACGACTTCTTCCGGACGGGGAGCTGCACCTCGGACCACTTCACGCGGTTCGGGATGTAGGGACCGTTGTAGTGGAACGCGCGGGGGTCACCGGCGATCTCGTACTCCGGATGCGCCTTCATCCAGTCGTGGAGCAGACCGAGTCCCTTCTCGACCACACCGGTCCCGTACGGACCGTTCATGCCGATCGCGAGCACCTCCATCTCGGGGCGGTCGGTCACGAGCACGCGGCGGTCCTTCGAGTCGGCGCCTGCGGGCGCGAGCTCGGCCGTCCGGTAGAGGAAGCTCATCGTCCACGACATGGACTCCTTGGCGGACTGCTTGCCGCTCTCGGGATCGAACATGTCGCGGTAGTCCATCTCGACGGGGCTCGTCATGGCGATGTCGTTCCGCTTGATGTGGTTGAACAGCGGGAAGAAGCCCATGTTCATGCCCCAGCCCGGGGAGCCATCGGAGACATACTCGGCGCGACGCACGGCGGGATACCGCTTCAGGTCGATGGCGCCGGGAGGCGTCGGTTCTGGGTAGCCGGCCGGAAGCGGGCTCTCGATGCGCGAGGGGCCGTAGCGGAACTCGCCGTCGATGATCTCGATCGACGCGTCCGTATCGCCACCCACGCGCGTCACGAGGCCCGGAGTGCGCATCGCGCCGGGTGCATCGGCGCCGGGCTCCGAAGCGCGGCCGCTGTGGGTCGGTAGCGCGGTCATGAGGGTGTCGCCTTCCGTCGTCACCGCGCCGGGCGAGGAACTCGCCTGCGACGGGTTGGGCTTCACGGGATCGGGAATCCTGCTCGGATCGGATTCGTACGAAACACAGGCCGTCAGCGGGAGAAGCGCGAATGCGATGAGTGTGCGAATCATGCTTCCCGCTTCGCCGCGGACGCAGGATGGATTCGCAACCCTGTAAGATCGCGTCGTGACCCAGACGCCCTTCGCCTACGCCCCTGCGCCCGAGAGCGTGCGTCCAGCCCTGAAGCCGAGTTACGGCCTCTTCATCGATGGTCGTTTCGTGGCGCCGAAGTCGGGCAGGAGCTTCAGGACCATCAATCCGGCCACCGAGGAGCCGATCGCCGAGGTCGCGGACGCGGGAGCCGAGGATGTCGCGCGCGCGGTCGCAGCGGCGCGCAAGGCGTTCCCGAAGTGGTCGCGCACGAAGCCGGCCGAGCGTGCGAAGCTCCTCTTCCGGATCGCGCGCCGCATCCAGGAGCGTTCGCGTGAACTCGCGGTGCTCGAGTCGATGAACGGCGGCAAGCCGATCAAGGAGTCGCGAGACGACGATCTACCGCTGGTCGTGCAGCACTTCTTCCACCACGCGGGCTGGTGCGACAAGCTCGCGTATGCGTTCGCAGGCGCGCAGCCGCGACCGCTCGGCGTGTGCGGACAGATCATTCCGTGGAACTTCCCGCTCATGATGGCGGCGTGGAAGCTCGCGCCGGCGCTCGCGTGCGGCAACACCTGCGTCCTGAAGCCCGCGGAGACCACTCCGCTCACCGCCCTCGTGCTCGGCGAGATCCTGCAGGAGTGCGGACTTCCCGAAGGCGTCGTCAACATCGTGACGGGCGGTCCCGATGCGGGCCGCGCGATCACCGCGCTCGCCGGGCGCAACGGCGGACGCAACGCGGTCGACAAGATCGCCTTCACGGGATCGACCGAGGTCGGCAAGGCGATCGCGCGGTCGGTCGCCGGAACCGGCGCGAAGCTCACGCTCGAACTCGGCGGGAAGAGCCCGAACATCGTGTTCGCCGACGCGGCGCTCGACCAGGCGGTCGAGGGCGTCGTGGGCGGCATCTGGTTCAACCAGGGGCATGTCTGCTGCGCGGGCTCGCGGCTCTTCGTCGAGGAGTCGATCCACGACGACTTCGTCGCGCGACTCGAGAGGCGCATGCAGCAGCTGCGCGTGGGCGACCCGCTCGACAAGAACACCGATGTCGGCGCGATCAACTCGAAGGCGCAGCTCGAGACGATCAACCGCTACCTCAAGGCCGGCGGCGACGAGGGTGCGGTCAGGCACGAGGTCTCGTGCACGCTGCCGAAGAAGGGCTTCTGGTGCAGGCCCACGATCTTCACGGGCGTACAGCCGTCGCACACGATCGCGCGCGAGGAGATCTTCGGTCCGGTCGTCAGCGTGATGACCTTCCGCACGCCCGACGAGGCGGTGCAGCGCGCGAACAACACGACCTACGGACTCTCCGCGGGCGTCTGGACCGAGAAGGCCGCGCGCGCGCTCGAGATGTCGAACCGCCTGCATGCCGGCGTGGTCTGGCTCAACACATTCAACCGCTTCGATGCGAGCGCGCCGTTCGGCGGATACAAGGAATCCGGCTTCGGTCGCGAAGGCGGACGGCAGGGTCTCTCGGCGTACATCAGGCTCGGAGGTGGACGATGAGTGCGGCCCGCGTCGAGGTTGCGAAGACGCTGAAGCTCTATGTGAACGGCGCGTTCCCGCGCAGCGAGAGCGGACGCACGGTGCCCGTGCTCGATGCGCGCAAGCGGCTCGTGGCGCACGCGTCGCACGCGAGCCGCAAGGACCTGCGCGATGCAGTGGAGTCGTCGAACGCCGCGCAGCCGAAGTGGGCCGCGGCCACCGCGTACAACCGCGGCCAGGTGATCTACCGTCTCGCCGAGATGCTCGAGGCGCGGCGCGCGGAGTTCATCTCGCTGATCTCCGCCCTCGAGGGCCGATCGAAGGCCGAAGCCACGAAGGAGGTCGACCGTGCGATCGACCGATGCGTGTGCTACGCGGGATGGACCGACAAGATCGCATCGGTGCTCGGTGGAAAGCAGCCTGTCGCCGGTCCGTACTTCGTGTTCTCGATGCCCGAGCCGACCGGAACGGTCGCCGTGATGGTGCCCGACGCGCAGCCGCTGCTCGCGTTGGTCTCGCTGCTCCTGCCCGTGATCGCATCGGGCAACGCGGCGATCGTGGTCGCGCCGCTTGCGAACGCGCCGCTCGCGATCGCATTCGCCGAGGCTGTCGCAACGAGCGATGTGCCCGGCGGCGTGGTGAACATCCTGACGGGCATCACCTCCGAACTCGCGCCATGGATCGCCTCGCACCGCGACATCGCGGCCGTGTGCGGCGCGCGGCTGTCGTCGGGCGACGCGAAGTCGCTCGAACTCGGTGCGGCGGAGAACCTCAAGCGCGTGTGCCTCTTCCACGATGCGCCCGCGTTCGAGGACGACGCCTTCTGGCATGCACCGTTCGCGATCGCGCCGTTCGTCGAGATCAAGACGGTCTGGCATCCGAGCGCGCTGTAGGCGCAGCACCGGATCGACGCGCTACCGCACTTCGATCGCAGGCATCGCGCCGTCGGGATCGAACACGAGGATCTCGTTCGTCCCTGCGCGCACGAGCGAAGCGGGAATCGACGCCGTCCGGATGACCGCCCCGCCACGCGCGCGCTTCGCGCCGATCTCGCCCGCGCCGTCGGTCACCATGACGCTGATGCCATTGAAGAGCACGGTTGCGACGCCCGCGTGCGTGCACGACAGCACGAGCGAACGCGGAGCATCGAGCACGCAGTTCGTGCGGAACCAGGTCGGCGAACCCGTCGCGCGCTTCGGCGC
>JBEAQW010000157.1:0-9989 GCA_041163725.1 Planctomycetota bacterium | reverse complement strand
AGCCGGTCGACGATCCAGGTCTGCAGGCTATCCGCCGCCTTGCGCGGATCTCGGTGCGCGCCGCCGAGCGGCTCGGCGACCACATCGTCGATGAGGCCGTTCTCGAGGTTCCGCCGCGCGGTCAGCGCGAGGCAGTCGGCCGCCTTGTTGTTCGTCTGCTCGTTCGCCTCCTTCCAGAGGATCGCGGCGCAACCCTCCGGCGAGATCACCGAGTACCACGCATGCTCGAGCATGGCCACGCGGTCGGCGACGGCGATACCGAGCGCGCCACCCGAGCCCCCCTCGCCGATGACGACCGACACGATCGGCGTGCGCAGCCGGCTCATCTCCATCAGGTTGACGGCGATCGCCTGCGCCTGCCCCCGCTGCTCGCTGCCGAGGCCGGGATAGGCGCCGGGGGTGTCGATCAGCGAGACGATCGGCAGGCCGAGCTTCTCGGCGAGCTTCATCTTGAGCATCGCCTTGCGGTAGCCCTCGGGGTGGGCGCAGCCGAAGTGCGCGGCGACCTTCTCGGCGACGGTCTTGCCCTTGTTGTGCCCGATGAACATGCACTTCATCGAGCCGATGCGGGCGAAGCCGGTCACGATCGCGGGGTCGTCGCCGAAGGCACGGTCGCCGTGCAGCTCGCAGAAGTCGCGGCAGATCATCTGCATGTAGTCGGCCGACTGCGGGCGCAGCGGGTGCCGCGCGATCCGGACCGTCTGCCACGGCGTCAGGTTCGCGTAGATCTTGCGGAGGAGCCCCTCGCGGGTCTCGTTCAGCTGACGGAGTTCGTCGGAGTAGCGGTCCGCGTCGGGCCGCTCCTCGATGGCGTCGATCTGACGCTCGATCTCGAGCACGGGGTTCTCGAAGTCGAGCTGGTAGAGCGGGCTGTAGCCAGGTCGGGGCATGGATCGCGCAGTGTACCGCACGGACCGCCCGCAAGCCCCTTCACCGCTGCGCCCGCCGGCGGAAGGCTGCTTCCGGAGGCCCCGGACCCGTTTCGCCCCTGCAGAAAGCAACGCGATGACGCGCGACAAGCGTCCGCGGAATAGGTAGGTTGCGGCCATGCAGCCCCGCCTCGTGATCGTTGGATTCGGCAATGTCGGGCAGGCGATCGTGCGCGGCGCGATCGCTTCGGGAATCGCCGCGCCGAGCGAGATCGGCGCGATCGACTCGAGCCCGGACCGGCTCGGGGAGGCTGAGGCGATGGGGCTTCGCACGGGCGACGCCGTCGCGCTCGGTCAGGCCGAGGCGGTTGTGCTCGCCGTGAAGCCACAGGTGTTCCCCGACGCCGCACGCGAACTTGGCGCGATCGGCCGCGATGGTCCACTCGTGGTCTCGGTCATGGCCGGCGTCCGGTCGGATGCGATCCGCGACGCCCTCGGCGGCTGCCGCGTCGTCCGCACGATGCCCAACACGCCCGCCGCGGTCCGTCGCGGGATCACCGCGATCGCCTCGGATGCGGATGTCTCCGACGCCGACTTCGAGCGGGTCGAGCTGCTCTTCGCATCGGTCGGCCGCACCGTGCGCGTTCCCGAACCGCTCTTCGATGCCGTCACCGCCTCGAGCGGGTCCGGGCCGGCGTTCCTCTACAGGTTCCTCGAGGCCTGGATCTACGCGGGCGAGCAGATCGGCCTGCCGCCCGACACCGCGCGTGCGCTCGCGCGCCACACCCTGCTCGGCGCCGCATCGCTGCTCGAGGAGTCTGGCGAGACCGCGGAGGTGCTGCGGGCGAAGGTCACGAGCAAGGGTGGCACCACCGCCGCCGGCATCGCGCGCATGGACGATGCGAGTTCCCGCGCGGGCGGCATCGACGCACTCTTCATCGAGACGCTGACGGCCGCGCGCGACCGCGGCGCGGAACTCGGTCGCTGAAGGAACGCGCTGAAGGAACGCGCTGAGGCGCCGCGCAGCGGTTCGTCGCGGAACGACGCGCGCCTCAGAAGTCGCGCCGCCTGAAGTACCACACCCCGATCCCGAGCACGAACGCCTCGAAGGCGAGGCTCGAGCCGACCACCCACCACACGGTGCGCTCGTCGAGTTCCTTGCGGACCTCGAGCTCCACGCGTCGCCGGTCGGCGCGCGTGCGCTGCATGATCCCGCTGTCGTCGACGCGCACCTCGCGCTCGTCGTCGGGCTTCGGTCCGATGCCCGCGCTGATCGCGAGCGCGCGCCGCACGAGGTCGGCGGTCTCGTTCGTCTTGGGAAGCGCGGTCTTGATCCCGAGCGCGATGTCGTTCGCGAGGCTCCAGTTCCCGAGCCGCTCGACCGTCTCGGTGCGTAGGCGCTCGCCCGACTCGCGGCCGGCGGCGCCCTGCATCTTCGCGAGCCGCGCGTCCACCATCTCGAGCTCCAGGCGCGATGCCACGCGCTGGAAGTGCGTGATGGTCTCGCCCGTGTCGACCGCGAACACGAGGATCCAGAAGAGAAGCGTCACGATCACCGAAGCCACGGCGGAACGCGTGATGAACCCGACGACGGCCTGCAGGCAGAAGAGATAGCTGAAGAGGAGCGCGATCAGCGGCACGGCGACGAACACGCCCGGCTCCCATGTATCGGCGCGCAGGCCGAGCAGCAGGAACGCGAGGAACGAGAAGGTCGCGACCTGCAGCGTGCTGAACAGAAGTCCGCACGCGAAGGTGGTCAGGAAGAGCCGCGCGCGGCCGATCGGCTTCGAGAGCAGCGTGTCGACGCCGCCCGCCGCGAGATCGGGAAACATCGACGCCGTCGAGAGCAGCGCGAGGATGGTCGAGAGCCATCCGAGCCAGATGCCCACACCGAGGCTCTCGATCATGAGCTTGTAGAAGTCCGCGCGCGGAAACAGCGCCGTCGTGAGCCCCGGGATGGGGAGCTCCCATCCGAGCACCGAGATCCCGTTCTCATCGATGCCGACGGCGGCCATCGCGAGGATCACGACCGCGTTCAGCGCGAGGGCGACCCAGAAGAGCTTGCGCGCGTTGAGCTCGCGGTAGGCGGCGACGAGCATCGCCCACGACTGCACAGCGGCGTCGGCGATGGTCACGCGCGCGGACGCGGGTGCGTATGAATCGAACGCGCTCATCGGCCCGCCTCCTTCCGCTGCGCGGCGACGACATTCGCCGCGCCTACCGCCGCCGCCCTGCCGTCGACATCGCGCACGAGTCGCAGGAACAGCTGCTCGAGCGACTCGCGCGTCTCGTGCACGCCCGCGACGGCGCAGCCGGCGGCGCGCAGCCGGTCGATCGCGTCCTGTACGAGCGCGAGGTCACCCTGCGAGATCTCGATGAGATGGCGCGTGCCCGAACCCGTCGATCGCGCGGGCCCGAACGGCGTGAGCGATGCGGGCGGCTCGCCCTCGAACTCGATCGTCCAGCGCCGGCTGTCCTGCGTGAGCTCGGCGAGCGAACCCTGCACCTCGACGCGCCCCTTCAGCATGATGGCGACGCGGTCGCACACGAGCTCGACCTCGCCGAGCAGATGGCTGTTGAGGAACACGGTGCGCCCCTCGTCGCGCATGCGGATGAGCACATCGCGGATCTCCGATCGACCGACCGGATCGACGCCGTCGGTCGGTTCGTCGAGCATCACGAAGTCGGGGTCGTTCACGAGCGCCGCGGCGAGGCCGACGCGCTGCTGCATGCCCTTCGAGTAGGTGCCGATGCGCCGGTCGGCCCATGCGTTCATCCCGACGACCTCGAGCAGGCGCTCGGCCGAAGTGCGCCGCGCCGCGCGGCGCATCAGGTTCATCGCGCCGAAGAACTCGACGCACTGCCGGCCCGTGAGGTACTTCGGGAAGCGATGATGCTCGGGCAGGTAGCCGATCCTCGCGAGCGTCGGGCGATGGCCGACCGGCTGCCCGAGGATCGTGCCGCGCGCAGTCGTCGGACGCACGATCGTCGCCATGATCTTCACGAGCGTCGACTTGCCGGCGCCGTTCGGGCCGAGCAGCCCGAAGATCTCGCCGCGCCGCACCGCCATCGAGACACCACGAAGCGCCTCGACGCGCCCCGCGTAGACCTTCGTGACATCGGTGAGATCGACGGCGAGTTCATCTGCCGGGAATGGACGCGGACCGTGATCCGCTTGCGCAGTCGCAACCATGGCGCGGAGTGTAGGCCCCCCCGCGCGGTGGCGCGTATCGTGCGTCCATGTCCCGCGCGGCCGACGACGCACCGATCCATCCGCGCGACCTCCGCGCACCGGAGATCGCGAACACCGTGGCGCTCGCGGCGCTCTTCGCGATCTCCGCGGCGTTCCTCTTCGCCGCGTACTGCTTCAGCCGCGCGCTCGCAGGGGGCTTCGGGGCGGGTGTGGGCACGATCGCGCTCTCGGTCGCCTCCACCGCCGCCGCCTCGATCTTCCTCTGGTGGTTCGTGCCGTTCGCCGACTTCGCCGAGATCTTCTGGGTGCACCTGCCCGCCGACCGACGCGCGCGACGCAACGCCTGCCCGCACTGCGGCTATCCGCACGAAGGACGCACGACCTGCAGCGAGTGCGGCCTCGACACCGACCCGTTGCCTGCGTGGACGCTCACGCGCCGACCGGTGCGCCGGCTCGCCGCGATCCTCGTGCCCGCGCTCGTCCTCGGCGCCACCGCGGGCGAGCTCTGGATGCGCCTCGACGAATCGCGCTTCGTGCGCGAGTACGAGTCGGTCCGCGCGCCGTACGCAAGGGCGCGTGCGTTCCCCACGGCGTTCGCGCGCATGTGGGCCGACGAGTCCGGCGACCTCCACGCCGAGGCGTGGCCCGACTTCGCGCGCGACCGGCGGTGGAAGCCGAAGGATCCCGGACTGCGCGAACGCGGATGGGGATGGCGCGGCGAGTCGGACAACGCGCCGCGCTGAACCGGCGTTGGAACACGCGCGATGGAAAGAGAAACGCGGCGCGCCGGAGCGCGCCGCGTGGCATGTCGGTGTGCGGACGCGACTACTTCTCGTTGTCGCCGACCTGCGCCGTGCGGCGCGCGGCGGGCGCAGCCTCGCTCGCGACGGGTGCGACGGCCGGCTTCGCGGCCTGCGCCTTGCGCGCCTCGGGCAGCGGGTACTGCGGCACCAGCTCGGACTTCAGGAAGAAGTAGAACATCTTGCCGTTGGCGACCTGGCCGCCGGCGAGGAGTTCCGCGGCGGCGCCGTTGCCCATGTAGAGATCCGCGCGGCCGGCCGAGCGGATCGCACCGCCCGTGTCCTGGTCGAACATGAAGTTCTTGTACTCGACGAGCCCACGCGTGAAGGTGTTCGCGCGCGTGTCGACCATCACGAGTCCACCGCGCGGGAACAGGATCTTGTCGGTCGCGATCGACGCGTCCTCGTTCACGCGCACGCCGAGCGAGCCGGCGGGCCAGCGGTCGTTCGGGTACTCGGTGAAGAACACATACGACTCGTTCTTCAGGATGTACTCGTCGATGAGCGCGGGCTGCGTGCGGTAGAGCCGGCGGATCGACGACAGCGAGAGCTGGTTGCGCGGAATCGCACCCGCCTCGACGAGCGCGCCGCCGAGCCCGAAGTACGGACGGTCGGTCTTGCCCGCGTAGCCGATGTACATGACGGAGTTGTCCGGCATGATGAGCTTCGCGCTGCCGTTCACATGGATGATGTATGCGTCGAGGTTGCTCTCGACATACACGAGCTCGGTGCCGCGCAGCATGCCGCTCGACTCGATCTCGGCGCGCGTCGGGAACGGCTGCAGCGTGCCGTCGGCCATGCGGCGTCCGAGGGGCTGGCCCGTGACGGGATCGCTCTCGAGATCGGCGGGCCGTGCGAACAGCGGATACTTGAACCGCTCGTCGGGCTCGCGACTCGCCTTGAAGATCGGCGAGTAGTAGCCGGTGAAGAGCACATCGCGGTCGGCGGTGTATCCGACGGCCTGCCACACATCGAACATGCGCAGGAACTCGTCGGTGAACTCGGTGGCGCTGTTCGAGCGCGACAGCAGGTCGCGGAAGGCGACCACGCTCGCGGCGGCCTGCTCGTGCGTGCAGACCTCCTCGCTGGTGCCCTGGTTCCGGAACGGGAACCACTGGCGGCTCGATGGCTTCTGGAACCAAGAGATGCTCTCGTTCGCCGCCCGCTCGAGGTAGAAGGTCTTGCGCGCGAACGCGGCCGACACATCGGGCATCGCGTCGCCGGGGCCGAGCTTGACGAGGCCTGGCCCGTCGGTCGGCGCGAAGGGGTCGCCGGGGACCTCCTTCGTGGTGCGGCATCCTGCCAGAACGATCGTCGCCATTGCGGCGACGGCGGCTGCGCGAAGCAGGCCGCCAAAGAGCGTGCGATCCATCATGGTGCGGACTGTATCGGGAAAATCTCGGTCCTTCCCGCACAGATCGACCGCGCCCGATCGGATTCGATCCGGCGTTGTCTTCAGCCCGTCCTTGCATCGGACGCGGGGTATACTGATTGTCCAGGAGTCATCCAATGGAATCGAATCTGTCGTCCGTTCTCGCGTTTGGCCTGCCAGGTGGCACGGAATGGGTCGTCATCCTCGTCATCGGTCTGCTGCTCTTCGGCCGTCGTCTGCCGGAAGTCGGCAAGTCGATCGGTCAGGGCATCCGTGAGTTCAAGAAGGGTCTGAAGGAGACCGAGGAAGAGGTCAAGGGCGACAAGCCCGCGAGCCGCCGCGCCTCGCTTCCCCAGGACTCGACGCTCGAGCCGCCGGAGCGCACGAGCGATCGGGCACACGAGCACAAGGACTGATCGCTCGCTCCGCGGGACGCGTTCTGCGGGAATACATGCCAAATCCAATGGCGGACGCCACTTGCGCGTCCGTCGTTTCTTTTTCCATGCGGATCGGCTGATACCCTGCGACGCATGCGCGCGCGCATCCGCGTCGACGAACTCATGGACGACCCGGGGCTCGACCCCGCGGCGCATGATGCGGCGCTGGCCGGACTCGCGCGGCTCAACCGATGGTCGGGCAGCCGATGGCTGCTCTGGAGCGTGATCGAGTCGATGGCGCGCGAGCGGAATGCGACGGGTCGGCCGCTGCGGGTGATGGACATCGCGTGCGGTTCGGCGGACGGGCCGATCGCGATGGCGACGCGCGCCGCCCGCGCCGGGCTTCGAATCGAGTGGACCTTCGCGGACGCCAGCGCGCATGCGCTCGAGGTGGCCCGGGCGAGGGCCGACGCGATGGGCCTTCAGGTCACGACCGTCGTGGCCGATGCGATCGCGGCGCCCCTTCCCTGCCGAGCGGATCTGGTTTCCTGCTCGCTCTTCATCCATCACTGCGAGGCCGACGAAGCCATCGCCGTCATGCGTCACATGCGCGAGGCCGCGGAGCAGGCGGTCGCCATCACCGATCTGGATCGGACGCGCGCCGGGCTTGCGCTCGCGTGGCTCGGTTCTCGTGCGCTGACGCGCTCGCCGATCGTCCACTTCGACGCCCTCGCGAGCGTGCGCGCGGCGTTCAGCCGCAGCGAGGCGGGCGGGCTGGCCGAGGCCGCCGGGCTCGACGGGGCGCGGATCGAGCGGGCGTGGCCCGAGCGCTGGCGGCTCCTCTGGAGGCGCGGCCGATGATCCCATCGGGGCCATTCGATGTCGTGGTGATCGGTGCGGGGCCGGCGGGCTCCTCCGCGGCGATCGCAGCGGCGCGCGCCGGTGGGCGCGTTCTTCTCGCGGAGCGGAGCTGCTTCCCGCGTACGAAGGTGTGCGGGTGCTGCCTCGGACCGGCGGGTGTCGCGGCGCTTGGAAGGCTCGGCGCCGCCACCGCGCTCGACGGGGCGTTGCCACTGTCGTCGGTCCGCGTGCGCGCGGGAGTTCGGAGCATCGCGCTCGCACGCTCGGGTGGGGTTGCGATCGGTCGCGACCAGCTCGATGCGCGGCTCGTGGATGTGGCGCGCGACGCAGGCGTCGCCGTGCTCCACGGCGTGCGCGCGCGTGTGCGCCGCGAGGGCCGCGTGGAACTCGCCGCGGATGGAAGCGCCGACATCACGACGGTCCGTTGCCGCACGGCGATCGTCGCCGACGGGCTCGGCGGGACATCGCTCGACGAGGCGCCCGGGTTCGCGTGGCGCATCGCGCGCCGGAGCCGCATGGGGTTCGGAGCGGTGCTTCCCTCGGGTGCGGTTGATTGCCCGGGCGGCGAGATCCGCATGCATGTCGCGCGCGGCGGCTACATCGGAGTGGTGCGGCTTCCCGATGGTTCGCTCGACATCGCCGCCGCCGCCGCACCGACGCAGGTTCGGGCGATGGGTGGCGTCGCCGCATGCGCGCACGCGATGCTCGGCGACGATGTCCGCAGCAGGCACGCACTCGAGCACGCGGCCTGGCGCGGCACTCCCCTGCTGACCCGGACGCGTCGGCGAATCGCGGCGCCGGGCATCCTCGTCGCCGGCGATGCGGCCGGATACATCGAGCCCTTCACGGGCGAAGGCATGACCTGGGCGATCACGGCGGGCGCGGCCGCGGGTGCACTGGCCGCGACGGACCCGTCGCCCGACCGGGCATGGCCCGCGATCCACGCGCGGTGTGCGCGCGGCTCGCGCATACGGTGCCGCGCGCTCGCCTCGGTCCTGCGCGCGCCGGGCCTTGTCGGCGCGCTCCTCGGGGCCGCGTGCCTCGCGCCGCGACCGTTCGAGTGGTTCGCCGGCACCATCGGCCGCGAGGTGCACGGATGACCGCGCGCGCGTCGATCCACGCCATCGCGACCGCGCATCCGTCGTTCCGCATGACGCGCGCCGAGTGGCTCGTGATCGCAGACGCGATCTCGCCGGCGACGGTCGACCGCCGCGTGCTCGAGCGACTCGCCGAACGGAGCGGCATCGAGTCGAGGTGGTGCGCCGCGTTCGAGGACGGGCACGACGGCTTCTACGGCAGCACGGAGGTTCCGGGGACCGCCGCGCGCATGCGGCTCTGGTCGCGCGGCGCGCGCGCGATCTCGCGTGCGGCGTGCACGCGGGCACTCGCCGGTGGCGGGGTGCACGCGGGCGAGGTCACGCACCTCGTCACCGCCTCGTGCACGGGATTCGAGGCCCCTGGACTCGACGCACACCTCATCGAATCGCTCGGGCTCTCCCGTTCGGTGCAGCGGCTTCATGTCGGATTCATGGGCTGCCACGCCGCCATCAACGCCCTGGCGGCGGCGCGTGCCATCGTCGTCGCCGATCCGGACGCGGTCGTGCTGGTCTGCTGCGCCGAGATCTCGTCCGCGCACTTCCACCACACGGACCGCCTCGACCAGCTGATCGCGAACACGCTGTTCGCCGACGGCGCGGGGGCGGCGATCGTCACGGCCGCGCGCGGGGACGACCCCGTGCTCGAGGCAACCCACTCGCGGCTTCTCGAGGCGAGCGCCGAGGAAATGGGGTGGCTGATCGGCGACCACGGCTTCGAGATGACGCTCGGCGCGCGCGTACCCGACCGGATCGGTGCGTCGCTCGCCGACTGGGTGCGTGAGTCGCTCGCGACCCACGGACTCGATGCGTCGCGGATCGGCGGCTGGGCGGTCCACCCTGGCGGTCCGCGCGTACTCGACACGGTCGAGGCGGTGCTCGGTCTCGATCCGCCACTCCTCGCGCCGAGCCGCGGGGTGCTCCGCGACTACGGCAACATGTCGAGTGCCACCCTGCTCTTCATCCTCGACGCCCTCTCGCGCGCGGCGATGCCGCGGCCGTGGATCGGACTCGCCTTCGGCCCGGGCCTGACCTGCGAGATGCTCCTCCTCCGCTGAGCGCCGATAAGGCGCAGCGGTCATGGACTCGGATGGAACGCTTTGAGCGGAGGCCCCTCCGTGCTATACTCCGCGACCTCGGGCGTATAGCTCAGCTGGCTAGAGCGCACGGATCACACCCGTGAGGTCACTGGTTCGAGTCCAGTTTCGCCCACTCGTTCGACGCGGCCCGCAGTTCATCTGCGGGCCGCGTCGCTTTTCGGCTGCCGCGCCGTTCCGGCTGCGCCCGATCCGCACGGAAAAAGGCACGAAGGCCAGCCCGAGGGCTGGCCTTCGTGATGATGCTTCCGGAAGGAAACTCAGCGGCGGCGACGGCCAGCGAGGCCGGCGAGGCCGAGGAGCGCGATCGCGCCCGGAGCGGGGAC
>JBEAQW010000156.1:0-2889 GCA_041163725.1 Planctomycetota bacterium | reverse complement strand
TGGCGAGCGGTTCGAGCATCCGCTCGGACCTGTCGGCCACTCGGACGGCGACGCGGTCCACCACGCCGTGTTCGATGCGCTCATGGGCGCGCTGGGCCTGCCGGATATCGGACAGGCCTTCCCCGACGACGATCCCGCGCACGACGGTCGCGACTCGGCGGACTTCCTCGCCGCGGCCCGGGAGCGGCTCGCAGCCGAGGGCTGGCGCGTGGTGAACCTCGATGTCACGGTCGTCCTCGAGCGACCCAGGCTCTCTCCCCGCAAGGACGCCATGCGTCGGAACATCGCCGACCTTCTCGGCATCGAGGTCGCGCAGGTGAACCTGAAGGGCAAGACGCACGAGAAGGTCGACGCCGTGGGCGAGGGCCGCGCGGTCGAGGTCCACGCCGTCGCGCTGCTCTGCCGCGCGTGACGACGGCGGCGCGGGATGCACGCGCTTCGACGGGCGGCGGGTGCCCGTCTGCTACTCTTGCGGCGACACAAGGTCCGTCCGGTCGATCCGGACGCCGAAGGAGCTGCGATGCGTGCGATCGTGACCGGTCAGATCGGAGTCGACAAGAAGCCCTACCTGAAGGCCGTCCGCGACGCGGGCGAGCTCCGGGGCGACCGGATCGAGCTCTTCAATCTCGGGGACATGATGTACGGCGAAGCGCCCGACGTGCGGCCGGGCCGGATCCTCGACCTCCCCCTCTCGCGGCTCGCGACGCTGCGGCGCGCGGCGTTCAAGGACGTGATCAGCTCGACGATGCCCGCGAAGGAGCATCCGAACGTCATCGTCAACACGCACGCCACCTTCCGCTGGCGGCATGGGCTCTTCTCGGCGATCGACTTCGACCAGATCGCCAAGTTCGAGCCGAACATGTTCATCTGCCTCGTCGACAACGTGGAGGTCGTGCACCAGCGGCTGCACGCCGAGCACGACATCGACGCGACGCTGAAGGACTGCATGGTGTGGCGCGAGGAGGAGATCCTCGCGACCGAGCTCCTCGCGCAGGCGATGGGCTGTTCGAACAGCTTCTACATCCTCTCTCGCGGCCGCATGCAGGACACGGTCGAGGCGGCCACGCGACTGGTCACGCAGCCGGCGATGCGCAAGGTCTACCCGAGCTTCCCGATGAGCCACGTGGTCGACATGCCCGACGTGCTCGCCGAGATCGACCACTTCCGCGCCGAGCTCGCGAAGCACTTCATCACCTTCGACCCGGGCGACGTCGACGAGAAGCTGCTGCTCGACCGAGCGCTCGCCGCGGCGCGCGAGGGGAAGGACTGGATCGAGACCGAGGCGCACAGCTTCGGCGGGCGCGCCGGGCGCAGCATCCGCGTGAGCGTGCGCGAGGTGCTCGACATCGCGGGCGACGTCGACGGGCAGATCTACATGCGCGACTTCAAGCTCGTCGACCAGAGCGACATGATCGTGTCGCTCGTGCCCGAGCTTCCCAACGGGACGCCCGGACTCTCGAGCGGCGTCGAGCGCGAGCTGCACCATGCGTGGGAGCACACCAAGGAGGTGTACGTGGTCTGGAAGCCGAAGAAGGCGCCCAGCCCGTTCATCACCGAGACGGCGACGAAGATCTTCCCCTCGGTCGACGCGGCGCTCTCGTACTTCGAGTCGAAGGGCATGTTCCATCCGGGCAGCCTCTTCGCGCACTGACGGCCTGGAGGGCGCATGCCCCGGTACCGCCTGCGGATCGCATACGACGGGACGGCCTTCCACGGCTGGCAGCGGCAGGAGCCGCCCGACGGGGCGCCGCTGCGCACCGTGCAGGGCGTGGTCGAGTCGGCGGTCGAGGCGCTGATCGGCGTGCGCGTGCCGGTCGTGGGCGCGAGTCGCACCGACACGGGCGTGCACGCGGTCGGGCAGGTGGCGGCGTTCACGGCCGATGTGCGCGTGCCGGTCGAACGGCTGGCGCTCGCGATCTCGGACCGGCTGCCGCGCGACGCGCAGGTCACGGAGGCCTTCCGGACGCACGACGCCTTCGATCCGATCGGCGACGCCCGCAGCAAGTGCTACCGCTACACGATCGAGCACGCGAGCCATCCGCACCATCCGCGTCCGCTGTTCGACCGCAACTTCGTGTTCGCGACGCCCGCGATGCTCGATCCCGCCGCGATGGGCGCCGCGGCAAGGCGGCTTGTCGGCACGCACGACTGCGCGAGCTTCGCACAGGTCCACCACGGGCGCGCGACGACCGTGCGGACCATCCACGACTGCACGGTGCGCACGGTCGCGGCGCGGCGCGTCGAGATCGAGATCTCTGCGAGCGGGTTTCTCTACAACATGGTCCGGATCGTCGCGGGCACGCTGCTCGAGGTCGGTCGTGGGCGCATCGCGCCGACGGACATCGACCGCATCATCGCGGCGCGCGACCGGCGGACGGCGGGGCCGACGCTGCCGCCGCAGGGCCTGTGCCTGCGCTGGATCTGGTACGGAGGGCGCGCCCCGACGGAGTCCGCCGACCTGCCCGGCGGAGTCCTCGAGGGCGGCCACGTCTCGGGGACGGATGCGGCGGAAGCGCCGGCGTGAGGCGCCGACGGACGGGGCCCCGCGAGGCGACGGGCGACCGCCCGCCGGACGAGGCCGGAAGACGGGATCCCCTGCGGCTTTGCGCGACCTTCGCGTCCCGACTGCGTATGGACCCGAGGCCGTGGAACCGGAGACGACCATGGACGGAGCGACGCGAGCGGCCGTGAACGAGGCGATGCACCAGTCGACGACCGGGCCGCTGGACGGCGAGGTGAACCACGATGCGCGGTGCGGCGCGGCGGCGTGCCGCGCGCAGGTGCGACGGAGGTCTCGGCGCGCGGCTCTCGTCGCATGCGCGATCGGCTGGGCGGGCCTGCTGACGCCGACCGCCCGCGTCTGCGCGCAGACGCTCGATCTCGGGGGTT
>JBEAQW010000155.1:0-2647 GCA_041163725.1 Planctomycetota bacterium | reverse complement strand
ATGCCGGAAGGCGGATGGACGGACAATCTATCGACGCTTCCGCAACGCTCTATGAGTGGAGGAGATGGGATTCTCGATCAACCCTGCAGCGAGAGGGTTCCGCCAGAGGAGGAACCGGTCGTGGATGGCATGTGGGTTGAATTGACTCGCGGAAGCTCGCGTACCTGCGCGGCGCTTCGGGTCTCGCTCACGAGTTCCTGAAGGCACATCTGCCAGGTCTCGCGCTCGAATCGGAGTAGCTTCACGACCTCCTCGACCTTCGCGGCGCTCCGCTCCCGACTGGCCTCGACGAGCGAGGTGTACATGAAGGTGTAGAGGCTCGACAGCCGTGCGCAGATCTCCGGCGCCTGGTCGTGCCGAAGCGAAGTGGTCAGTTCGAGCAGGATGTTCTGCGCCTTCGTGGTGCCATCGAAGGCGACCTCGTAGTTGCGCTCCTCGTAGCCGCGCTTTGCCTGCTCCGCGAAGCGGATCGCACCATCGAACAGCATGAGCCGGAGTTCCGCCGGGCTGGCCGTCATGACCTTGTTGCGGAGATAGGTCTGCGACCCTTGCGCCGCATGCGACGCGTTGCCGTTGTGCTGGTTGCTGCTGCTCGAGGACATCGGGTTTCCTATCGGCTCGGTTGGGCCGCGACTTCCCTGCGACGGACGAACTTCCCACTCATCCCAAGGCGAGTCCGACATTCAGGGCCAGGGATCCGAGCGACGACTGCTGTCCCTGGAGCTTTGCAAGCGCGGCCTCCATCGCCGCGAACTGCGCCTCGAGGCGCACCCGCCGCGATTCGAGCCGCTCGTCGAAGCGACCGAGCCGGTCCTGCAGTCCGTCGATCTGCTCCTGGAAGTTCCGATCGGCGATCGTGACGACACCGTCCACGGAGTTGGTGAGCTTCTTCAGCAGCTGGTCGAAGAGATCGCCGAAGCCCAGACGGCCGTACGAGGTGGTCGTCTCGCTTCCGGAAACGGTCACTCCCTCCACGGGCGAGGTCGAGCCGGTCGTCGCACTGATCTCGAACGCCGTGAACATCTCCTCGACGGCAGCGGGATCGGTCTCGTACGCCTGCGTGAACTTCTCCTGATCGAAGACGAGCTGACCGTCCTTGCCGAAGCGGATGCCGACCTGCGAGAGGTAGCGGTAGCGTCCATCGACTCCCTTGGCCGCTCCCTGCGCGGTCTGGATGATCTGCTGGCGGACGCGTGCGACCGTGGAGTTGCCGAGCAGTGCGCCCCGCTTCTCCGTCTCCTGGTCGTACTTGTCGTACTCGGCGATGCGACCGAGCGCGTCGTTCAGCGTGGTCACGAGCTGCTTCACATCGTCGACGACCTTCGTGAAGTCGCGCGACACCTCCACGGTCGTGCTCGCACCGGCCTTCTTCGCATCGACCTCGAGTCCCGAGATGATGTCCTTGAAGGTGTTCGATGAACTCGTGAAGAGGAAGCTCGTGGCGGGATTTCCCGTTCCGAGGAAGAGCGAAGCGTCGCGCCCCTCGGCCGAGCGGATCAGACCGAGGTCGACCTGACCGGAGTCGATCCACACCTGCCCGAGCGCGCCACCGATGGTGGAGGCGATGCTCAACCGGAACGGAGTCGTGCCCGATCCGGCATTGACGATCGACGCGTTCACACGGATGTTCGCATCGTTGATCTTGCCGACGACATCCTCGAGCGTATCCGTGACATCGAGATCGATGGTCTTCTCGAGCGAGCCCTCGATGTCGCCGCCTGCACTCGATGCGGTTCCGCTGATGCCGAGTCCGCCTGCCACGCCACCGGTCACATCGGCGATGCGCATCGCGGTCACCGCCGCATCGGGATTCGTGTCGACGATCGTGATGCCGTCGCCCGTGTCGTTCACGCGCGCCTCGACGAGAAGACCGCGCGAGTTGATCTCGTTGATGATGTCGTAGACGGTGACCGCGTCGCTGCCGATGTCGACGATCGCGGAATCGCCGGTCGAGTCGGTGATACGGAAGGTCCCCGTACCGATTCCCTTTCCGAAGTTGAGCGACGCGAGCGTCGTACCGAGCGCGAGGTGACGCCGGTCGAGATCGCTGCCCCGTGCGACATTGGAGGATCCGGTTCCAGGCAGACCGAGCGCGGACGCGCCGTCCCCGCTCGCGGTGAACAGTCCGCTGCCTCCGCTCGAATCGCGGATCTCGAGCGAGCGACCACTGTCGGAGATGCCGATCGCAAGGTCGACTCCCGCGGAAGACGCCGCGGTGTTGATCGCGCGAAGCAGCGAGTCGAGCGTGTCGTGGGACGCGAAGTCGCTGAAGGTGAACGAGTCCCCCGCACGGTCGGTGAGCGTGAGCGAAGTCGCTGCGCCGAGACCCGATCCACCGTGCAGGCTCTCGAGCCGCACGGTTCCGACTCCCGTCGCGACGCGCGTTCCATCGACCGTGCCCGTTCCCGAGAGTCCGAGGAGGCCGAGATCGCGCGCCGTGCGTTCGCTGACCGCCGTACCGAAGCTCGATCCATCCATCGTGCCCGCCTGAACCTCGACGGTGGACCCCCCTGCCACGCTCAAGGCGAGACCGGTGCCGCTGCCGTTGATCGAGGCGGTCACCAGGCCGTTGGTCTGTGCGAAGATTCGATCGATGACCTCCTGGACGGTGGCCGCGCGCGGCGTCGCGACCTTATTCCGGATGAGC
>JBEAQW010000154.1:0-4983 GCA_041163725.1 Planctomycetota bacterium | reverse complement strand
GAGACCGCGGAGTCGTATTCCGAGAACGAAGGGAAGGGGGGCGGCAGCTCGGCGTTTGGTGCTCGTCGCCGAGTGTGCCGTCGGGTCGAGCAACCCGCGTCCAAGGTGCGCGATGCTCGCTGATTCCGGTTCGTGGACGGATCGCGCGGCTCGGATATTGGCGTCGGAACTCCGGACGACTTGGCTCTCGCCGTTCGGGCGTAGAGTGCGCCCCATGAAGAGCAGCGCTACGAGCGTCACGGAGTATCTCGCCTCGCTTGCCGAAGACCGGCGTACTGGTCTCGAGGCGGTGCGCAAGGTGATCCTCCGCAACCTCGACAAGGACTACGAGGAGTGCATGCTCTACGGCATGATCGGCTACGCCGTGCCGCACCGCGTGTGGCCGAGCGGCTACCACTGCGATCCGAGCAAGCCGCTGATGATGGCTGCGCTGTCGAGCCAGAAGAATGCCATCACGGTCTACCTGATGAGCGTCTACTCGGACAAGTCGGAACGCGCGTGGTTCGAGCGTGCGTGGGCCAAGTCGGGCAAGAAGCTCAGCATGGGCGGCTCATGCATCCGGTTCCGGAGAGTGGAGGACGCCGCGCTCGATGTGATCGGAGAGGCCATTCGTCGAATGCCTGCGAAGGCGTATCTCGAGCGATATGTGAACGCGCTTGCGAGCACAGGCCGCGGCCCCGACGGGAAGAAGCTCCGCAAGTCGCCCGGCGAAGCAGCCGGGATGAAGAAGCCGGTCAAGGCGGGAGCGACGAAGTCGAGTCGATCCGGTGTGCGCGCAGCCGGAAGCGGTGGCGGCACGAAGAGCGAGGGCAAGGGGGTCACGGCATCGAAGAGCGCGGCATCGAAGAGCACGGCATCCAAGAGCACGAAGCCGAAGAGCACGAAGCCAAAGATCACGAAGCCGACGAGCGCAAGGCCCAAGAGCACAAAGCCCAAGAGCACAAAGCCCAAGAGCACAAAGCCAGGAAGCGGGAGATCGACTGCCGCGAGGACCAAGTCCGCGAAGCGATGACACGGGGCTATCGCCCCCGGCCAGCCCGAGGAACGAGCGGTCTCGCCGGGATCCGAAGGGCAGGGGCGTTCCCCCAACCGCACGCGCCACGCGATTCGCGTACCCTCTCCCGGTGAACGAAACCTTTGAAGCGCTCGGACTCGGTGGAGAACTCGTCAAGGAACTCGAGGCCCTCGGCTATGAGGAGCCCACGCCGATCCAGAAGGCCGCCATTCCGCCGCTGCTGGCCGGGCGTGATCTGCTCGGGCAAGCTGCGACGGGCACTGGCAAGACGGCTGCGTTCGCGCTGCCCATCCTGCAACTCGTCAGCACCATCCGCCCCGGACCGCACAAGCCGCTCGCGCTGGTCCTCGTGCCGACGCGCGAGCTCGCCGTACAGGTCTGCGAGGCATGCCATCGTTACGGCAAGGGGCTGGGCATCTCCGTCGTACCGATCTACGGTGGACAGGAGTTCCACCGGCAGGTGATCGCGCTCCGCCGAGGCGTCCACATCGTGGTCGCGACTCCCGGGCGCGCGCTCGACCACATGCGTCGCGGCACGCTCGACCTCTCGGAGGTGCGCGTCGTGGCGCTCGACGAAGCCGACGAGATGCTCGACATGGGCTTCGCGGAGGATCTCGAACTGATCCTCGACGGAACGCCCGAGACCCGTCAGACCGCGCTCTTCTCCGCGACGCTTCCGCCACGCATCGCGTCGATCGCGGAGCAGAACCTCCGCGAGCCCGAGCGCATCCTCATCGCGCGCGACGCGGCGGCGAAGGGCTCGGTGCCGAAGGTCCGGCAGACCGCCTACATCGTGCCCCGTCCGCACAAGATCGCCGCGCTCGGTCGCGTGCTCGATCTCGAGTCGCCGACGCTCGCGCTCGTGTTCTGCAGGACGCGCCTCGAGGTCGACGAGCTCGCCGAGCGCCTCGTCGGCCGCGGGTACCGCGTCGCCTCGCTGCACGGAGGAATGGGACAGGCCGAACGCGACCGTGTGATGGCGCGCGCGCGTGCGGGTACGGTCGATCTGCTCGTCGCGACCGATGTCGCCGCGCGCGGCATCGACATCGACCATCTCACCCATGTCGTGAACTTCGATGTGCCCTCGTCGCCCGAGGCCTATGTCCACCGCATCGGCCGGACGGGCCGCGCCGGCCGCGAGGGCGTCGCCATCTCGCTCGTCGAACCGCGCGGACACCGGTTGCTTCGGAACATCGAGCATGCCACCAAGCAGAAGATCGCGATCGCGACCGTGCCTTCGCCGATGGATGTGAAGGCGCGGAGGCTCGACATCACGAAGTGCGCGGTCCGCGAGGTGCTCGCGTCGGGTGACATCGATGCGTACCGGTCGGTCGCCGAGGCGCTCGCGTCGGAGTTCGATCCGATGGATGTCGCGGCGGCTGCGGTCCGCCTCGCCCACGAGGCGCTCGAGGGCGATGCGGCGCGGGACGACGCGGACATTCCGGTCATCGAGGGATTCACCCGCCCCGACCGGCCCATGCGCCGCGATGCTCCGGCGTGGAACGACCGTCCACGACATGACCGGCCCTGGAGCGATCGCGCCGGCGCCGAGCGGCCCGCGGGCAACCGCACCTGGACCGAGCGCCCGCGTGGCGACGCACCGTGGGGTGATCGTCCGCAGCGTCCGTCCGCTCCGCGCGGACAGTGGAACGATCGCGACCCGCGCGACATGGAGCGCGTCTTCATCGGTCTCGGTCGCAAGGCCGGGATGCGGCCCGCGGACATCGTCGGCGCCATCGCGAACGAGGCGAATGTGAATCCACGCGGCATCGGCGATATCGAGATCGCGGAGCTCTACACGATCGTCGAGCTGCCCGCGCGGGATGTCGACCATGTGATCCGCGTTCTCCGCGGGGCCACGATCCGGGGTCGCAAGGTCAAGGTGAACCGCGACATGAACACGCGTCGCAGCGATGCGTGAACCGCGCGACTTCGCCCGCGGAATGGAACTTCCAGCGATTCGCTTCGGCACGGACTTGCGATGGCGCGAGGTTCGGAGTCGCACGATCCCGCGGGGCGGAATGCCCGAGCGCTCGTGGTCTCGGCTTGTCGCGTACGCAACTCCTCAGGAAGTCGACTTCGACACTCTGACGAGCGCCTCGCGGGCGGGCGCCTGCCATGCGTCGATGCCGGTCTCGGCGATGATCGCGAGCATGCAGCGGACACTTTCCGGGGTGACGCCGTCGAGACCCTTCTCGAGCACGCTCGCGAACTGCTCGGCGGTCGGCGGGTTCGTCACGGCGGACGATTCGGCGACCTCGAGCTCCGCGTGGGTCACTCCGAGCGCGTCGTAGAGCGCCGCGAGCTCGTCCTTCCGCACGCCCATGTAGGTCACCGCGAAGAACGGCGCACCCGCCTTCGGATTGAGCGCGAGTGCACGCGTCGTACCGAAGAGGTCGGCGATGCGCCACTGCGACTTCACCGACTGAGGCCGCGCCTTGATGGCGGACGCGACCACGAGCGCGAACGCCTCGTACTCGTCCGGCGTCTGCTTCAGGTGCCTGACGCACTGCAGGATCAGTTCGTTACGGAAGGCGGTGGGAAGGGTCGGCCAGACGGTGTCGAACAAGACGGATACTCCTTGCCCGGACGCACTGGACCGGGGTGATCAGGATACAGCGACGCACGACCCGTCAGGCGGAACTCGATCGGAACATCGGGCCGCGTGCCGAAGCGCCTGGCGCCGAGGGCGTGACCTTACCCCGCTGCTGAGTCCACCGGTAACGCAGCGTCCGTCCGATCCGGAAATCGCTGCTGCGCGGCCAGATTTGAAGCATGGGAGACCTCCCGGTACGCAACCCGCAGGCCGTGCCTTGTCACAAGGGCGCGTGCGCGCCCCGCGCATCGCGCGCGTGAGTTCAGTTGGGGCCGCGAGGCCGGGGCGTTCCTCGTGCACGGTTCGGCACGCCCTGTGCTCAGTGCACGCGCTCGAAACGCTGCCCAGTAAGGCGGAACACGCCCGTGCCGCCGAGCCAAAGCGTCCCGTCGCGGTCGCAGTGGATCGCCATGACATTCGCGGTCGTCAGTCCGTCGCTCGCGGTGAACTGCCGCAACTCGCGCCCGTCGTACCGCCATGCACCACCAGCGATCGTGCCGATCCAGATGTTGCCGTCGCGGTCCTCGCCGATCGAGAAGACCCGCTGGAGCGATCCATCCCGATGTGCTTCGGTAGACGCGATGAGCGGGTCACCCATGCGAAGCAGCACCTCGCCCGTCCCCTCGAGCGGGGTGAGCCCGGCCGTCGAATCGCCATCCACCACGATCACGCCGATGCCGTTGTTGCCGATCCACACGCGTCCACGACTGTCCTCGAACACGCAGCGGACATGGGGCGCGCCCTCGCCTTCCCGCAATCCCATCCGCGTGCCGTCGATGGTCGTGAACGACGCGCCATCGAAGCCGAACACCGCGTTGTAGGTCGCGATCCAGATCCTTCCGCCCTTGCCCTTCGCGAATCCGGTCACCCAATAGCCGCTGTCGAAGCGAAGCAGCGGCGGCAGGGGGAGCGCCAGCCAGGTCAGCCGCCCATCATGAAGCCTGTAGACGCCGGCCCCACGCCCCATGTCGCCGAAGCCCTTGTCGCCGAAGCCCATGTCACCGAAGCCCATGTCGCCGAGGCCGACCAACTCGTCCGCCTTGAACCAGAGGTCGCGGGCGTCGAGCGCCCACGGCGACGGCACGGACTCCTCGGGGCTCGCGTGTGTACGCACGACTCCGCCATAGAAGCTGCTCACGCCGATCCCCGTGTCGAACCAGATTGAGCCATCCGGGGCCTCCTGGATCGCGCGGACCTGGTCGTCGCTCAATCCATCCGCGATGGTGAACCGCCGAACCCCCTCGCGGCCGACGCGGCAGACGCCCTCGAAGTGGCTTCCGAACCAGTGGTTCCCGTCGCGGTCCTGCAGGATCGCGCGTACGCCGCCGTTGAAGGCGCCATCGGATCTCGGGGCATAGGTGAAAGGGAGCAG
>JBEAQW010000153.1:0-27870 GCA_041163725.1 Planctomycetota bacterium | reverse complement strand
GGTGTTCCAGCGCTTCGACGGACTCACCGTGAAGGTGCTCCTCGCGCACCGCGTCTCGGGGTTGCTGATGCGGCCCGAGATCGTGCAGGGGTTCTACCTGCCGGCGCCGGTGTTCGAGCCGATCGGCGCGCAGACGATCCGCGCAGGTGCGTTTTCGCCGTCGGGTGGCGTCCAGTGCGATCCGGTGTCGGCGCTCGCGGCGGTGGAATCGGCATCGCCCGCGATCGGTGTTTCCTTGATCTCGCTCGAGCCTGTCGAGCCGGGTAGCGCGACGGCGGGATTCCGCTGGGTGGTGCAGCATGTCGCCGATCCCGATGTGGAGCGCGATGCATGGATCGATGCGGCGAGCGCCCCGACGCGGAAGTCGCCGCAGTTCGTCGCGCCGGTCGACTTCGCTCCGGGCGACACGAATCGCGACGGTGTGGTCGACGCGCGCGACCTCGCGGAAATCCTCTCGTCCTGGGGAGCGCTCAATCCACTGCTCGATCTCAACGAGAGCGGCGCGGTCGAGGCGGGCGATCTCGCCATCGTGCTCGGTGGCTGGACGATCTGAGCGGCGCGCTCAGGCGAGGCGCTTCCACGAGTTCGTGGCGATGTCGGCATGCGCGATGAAGAGTTCGCTGATGGCGATCATCACCATGCCGAGGATGACCGCGCCGAGCGTGGCGGCGGCGAGCCAGAGCGAGCCGAAGAGGCTCGCGAGGCCGGCAAGGCCATCCTGCATCCAGATTCCCAGCGAAGGCAGCACGGGCAGCAGCGCGACGAGCGCGGCCCATCCCACGATGTGACTGCCCTTCGTCGATGCCGTGCGGATGGCGAGTCCGATCGCGACGCCTCCGGCGATGCACATGGTGAAGACCGCCGCGGTCTGCACGGGATCGAGCGTCACACGGAAGAGCAGGAGCGTGAGCAGGACCGTGAGGAACACCGTCAGACCGAGTGCGAGGCCGATGATGATCCAGCCGTACCACGCGATCCAGCCGGCGACGCAGCGGAGGATCGGGTAATGCGGGACGGGTGCCTGGCGCGACGGCGCACGCGTGGGCGGCGCGAGCGGGGAGTCGTCGATGATCGGCGTCATCGGCGGGGTGGCCGCTGCAGTGGCCGGTGTCGGAAGCGGTGTCGATGCCGATTCCGCGGCACGCGTATGGGATGGTGCGATCTCGGGGCCGGCGGGGGGCTGAGACTCGGATTCCTCGAACAGCGGGGTGAGCTGCTCGATGATCTCGCGGATGCCGCCCACGCGCGTCGCCGGAATCCAGCGCGAGTCGCCGACCTGCGCGATCTGGTCGTCGGCGCCGATGCGCCCTTCGTAGGCGAGTGACTTGAGCTCCGCGCTCGTGAGCGGCCCGTCGGTCGAGCCATCGGTGTGCCGGACGATGTACTTGGCCATGCGGCTTCCATCGGTCGGTTGGAGCCGCGCGGTTGACGGATCGTCGCACCCGGAACCTGCGTTCAGCCCTTGCGCCCGCGCCGTCCCTGCTTGTAACCCGACTTGTGGCCGAACTTGTCGCGTCCCGTGCGGCCCTTCTTGCCGCCTTCGCGCGGGCGTGGCTCGAAGTACTCGCGCTTGCCGCCCACGAACTGCGCGCCCGAGTCGCCCGACTCGGGCAGCTCGCCGTCGACGGCGATCGCAGGCCGTCCGAACTTCGCGATCTCGAGGTTCAGCTGCCGCCCGCGGAGGTCCACCGAGGTGATGCGCACCTTGATCCGGTCGCCGAGGCCGATCGAGGCGCCGCTTCGCGAGGCGATGAGCCTGCCGCTGCGCTGGTCGCGCGTCCAACGGTCGATGCGTCCGTCGCCGCCCTTCATGTCGCGGCTCGGAATCGCACCGTCGACGAGATAGCGGTCGATCGAGACGAACACCGTGCCGTTGGGCATGATGCCGGTGACCGTTCCATCGAACTCGTCGCCGAGGTGCTTCTCGTGGAGGAGCTGCAGGACGAGGAAGGTGCGCAGGTCCTTCTCGGCGGCTTCCGCGGCGACCTCGCGGTCGCTCGAGTGGTTGCCGATCTCGATCAGCTTCGTCTCGTCGAACACGCGGTGGTCATCGGCGAGCTGGCGCGTGAGCTGGCGGCGCTTCTTCCCGCCGCCCGAATCGCGGCCGTTGTCGGTGATATCGAGGTACGCGTGCGCCACGCGGTGCACCAGCAGATCCGGATAGCGGCGGATCGGGCTCGTGAAGTGCGCGTAGTGCTCGCTGGCGAGCGCATAGTGGCCGACGAGCGCAGGCGAATAGACGGCCTTCGCCATGCAGCGCAGGATCGAGAAGTGGATCGCGCGCGCGGCGGGCGAGGTTCGCGTCGCCTCGAGGAGCGCCTGCAGGTCCTTGCGGGTCGGCTCGTCGGGCAGCCGCCACTTCGCGAGCCGCGCGAACTGGCGGACCTCCTCGATGTCGCCGAAGGTCGGGTCGGGATGGATGCGGCGCAGGAGCGGCGTGTCGAGCCCCGCGAAGGTGCGCGCGACAGCCTCGTTCGCCTCGACCATGAACATCTCGATCAGCCGGTGCGTGAACGACGAGTCCTCCTTCACCGCGTCGACGACATGGCCCGCGTCGTCGTAGACGAGCTCGACCTCGGGAAGATCGAGGTGGATCATGCCGGCCCGCTCGCGCCGCGCGAGGATGACCCGCGCGAGACGGTCGGCGCGGCCGAGCATCGAGAGGAGCTCGGGCGAATAGACGGGCTCGGTGCGCGCATGCTCGCGCGCGACATCGTGCTTGCCGTCGATGAGCGCCTGCGCCTCGATGTAGGTCAACCGCTTCGCGCTGCGGATGAGCGTGCGCGCAAGCCGCTGGCCGACGACCTTGCCCTCGTCATCGAGGGAGATGAACGCGCTGAGCGTGTAGCGCGGCACGCCTTCCTGCAGCGAGCAGACGCCGTTCGAAAGCGTCTCGGGGAGCATCGGCACCGTATGGCGCGGGAGATAGACGCTCGTCGATCGCGCGCGCGCCTCCTCGTCGAGCGCCGAATCCTCGGGGACGAAGTGCGAGACATCGGCGATGTGCACGCCGAGCTCCCAGTGTCCCGTGGTCTCGTCGTGGTCGATCGAGATGGCGTCGTCGAAGTCCTTCGCGTCGGGCGGATCGATGGTGAAGATGAACCGTCCCGTCAGATCCTCGCGCTCACCCGCGGCGACATCCTCCCACACGCCCGTGCGCTTCGCGTCCTGCGTGCGCTGCTCGAACGCGACCGCGGCCTCGCGCGCCTGGTCGAGCGCCTCGGGCGGGAACTCCTCGCGGATCATGTAGGTCGCGATGACGGCCTTGGTCTCGACATCGGGGCGGCCCGCCTCGCCGAGCACCTCGAGGATGACACCCTCGGCGAGCGCGCCGTCCTCGGGCCACAGCAGGATGTCGACGACGACCTTGTCGCCGGGACGCGCGTTCTTCGCGCCGGGGTCACGCACGACGATCGGCTCGCGCAGCGAGCGGCCATCGGGCTCGACGATCCACTCGGAGCCGCGCTTGACGAGCGTGCCCGCGAAGCGCGACTGGCCGCGCTCGAGGATCTCGACGACCCGGCCGAACACATCGTCGCGCGCGCTGGCCGGCGTGGCGCCGAAGCCGCGGTTCCAGCGGTCGCCGCGGCGCACGACGCGCACGCGCACGCGGTCGCCGCTCACGGCATCCTTCGTCTCGCCCTCGGGGATGAAGAGATCGCCCTCGCGCACCTGGATGTCGTTGCGCAGGAAGCCGAAGCCGCGGGGCGTCACCTTGATGACGCCGGTCGCCTCCTCGCCGAGGCGGGGAAGGCGGATGCGCTCGTCCTTGCCGATCTCGAGCTTCTCCTCGGCCGCGAGCTGCCGGACCGCCTCGCCGAACGCGGGTTCGTCCTCGGTGGCCACGCGGAGCTGCCGCGCGATCTCGTTCATGTAGATCGGCGTGTAGTTCTTGTGGGCGAGATGATCGAGAATCCGGCTCTTGAAGCGCAGCGGCATGGGCGGAGTGTACGGCCCCCGCGCGCGTCACTTCCGTCGGGGCGTCTTCTTCTTGACGATGTTCCCCACGCCACGGCCGATGCGGGATCGGTGCGTGGCGCGTTCCTCGATGCGTCGATTCTCGGCGGCGGAAGCGGAGGAGTCCGCGGAGGACTTGCCTTCCGGCGCCGACTTCGCGCCTGGTTCGCTGCCACGCTTCGGCGGTTCGGAGCCCGTCTGCCCGGAGCCGTTCTGCCCGGAGCCCTTCGCGTCGGCGCCGGAACCGGAGGCCGCATCGCGCGAAGGCTTCCCCGCGGCTCCTTCCTTCGCGGAGACCTCCCGCTTCGCCGCTTCAGCGCCCGTCGACGCGGCATTCGTCTCGGACGCAGCCGATGCGGACGACTCGGATGGCTTCGCGGCCTTGCTGTCGGCGTCCGCACCCGCCTTGTAGCTTTCGCTGCGGTAGTCGGTCTCGTAGAAGCCGCCGCCCTTGAAGATCACGGCGCCGCCGGTGCCGATCATGCGCTCGACCTTCTTCTTCCGGCACTTCGGGCACACGGAGATCGGGTCGGCCATGATCGAGTGGAACACCTCGAACTCGTGACCGCACGCGCGGCAGGCGTACTCGTAGGTCGGCATGGTGGGGCGCAGCTCGGGCTTGCTTCGGGTTCGCTTCGTTCCGGATCAGGCGTCGGGCGCGACCGCGACCTTCGCGGGACGCAGCACGCTCTCGCCGAGCCGCCAGCCCGTCTGCAGGCGCATGCTGATGGCGCCGGCCGCGATCCCGTCGACCGGCTGCCGCATGACCGCGTCGTGCTGCATCGGATCGAACGCATCGCCCGGAGCCGGATCGATCCGCGAGATGCCGTTCTGCTCGAGCGCCTTCTGCAGTTCCGCGCGCGTCATCTCGATCGACTTCGCGAGCTGCTCGACGGTGAGCTTCGAGTGGTCCTGCGCGAGCGCGAGGTCGAAGTGGTCGAGCACGGGCATGAGCGAGCGCGTGAGCTGGATGAGTCCACCCGTGCGCGCACGCGCCTCGTTCTCGATCGAGCGCCGCTGGAAGTTCGCGAAGTCGGCCTGCGCGCGCAGCTTCGCGGCGATCGCCTCGTCGCGCTCGGCCATGAGCTTCTCGATGACCTGCTGGAGATCGGACTCGTCGCCGTCGCCGCCGGCGTCGGTCGCGATGTCGTCGTTGTAGTCCTGGTCGGTGTCGTTCTCGTCAGGCATGGCGCACCCGCGGCCTCAGCCGCCGAATGGATTGATCTTCTTCCAGAAACTCGACTCGCCCGCGTGGACATCGAGCTTCTCGGTCTGCGCATAGTCCGAGAGGAGCTTGCGCTGTTCATCGGAGAGCTTGCGTGGCACGACGAGCTGCAGCACGACATGGAGGTCGCCGCGCTCGCGCGTGCGGAGGTCGGGCATGCCGGCGCGCTCGATCACGAGCACATCGCCGTGCTGGCTTCCCGCGGGAATCTCGAGATCGTGCTCGCCCTCGATCCCGGCGACCTTGACCTTCGCGCCGAGCGCGGCCTGCGCGAACGCCATCGGCTTGACGGTGACGAGTTCGGAGCCGCGTCGATCGAAGCGCTCGTCGTGCTCGACGCGGACGACCACATGCAGGTCGCCGCGCGGGCCCTTGCCCTCGGGGCTCGCCTCGGGCGGCGGGGGTTCGCCTTCGCCCGCGAGGCGGATGACCTGGCCGTTGTCGATGCCGGCGGGAATGCGCACCGACAGCTTGCGCTTGGTCGCGATGCGCCCCGTGCCGCGGCACTTGTCGCACTTGTCGGCGATGACGGTGCGGCGCCCACGGCACTCCGGGCATGTGGTGACCATGCGGAACATGCCGCCGAATCCGGTCTGCGCGACCTGTCCCTGTCCGCCGCACACCGTGCAGGTGGTCGGCTTCGAACCCGGCTTCGCGCCGCTTCCGGTGCAGGTCTCGCACACATCGAGGCGCTTGAACTCGACCTCGTGCTCGCAGCCCTTGAAGGCGTCGGCCAGATCGATCTCGACCTCGGTCTCGAGATCGAAGCCACGCGCCGGCCCGCGCTGCGCGCGGCCACCCGCTTGTCCGCCGAAGATGTCGTTGAACATCGAGAAGATGTCGTTGACATCGCGCGTGCGGAAGTCGTGCACGGGATTCTGGCGCAGTCCCGCGTGGCCGTGGCGGTCGTAGAGGCCGCGGCGCTCGGGGTCGGACAGCACCTCGTACGCCTCGGCGCAGGCCTTGAACTCGGCCTCGGCCTCGGCGTTGCCGGGATTGCGGTCGGGATGCCACTTCATCGCCAGGCGGCGATACGACCGCTTGATGTCCTCCTGCGAGGCGGTCTTCTCGACCGAGAGGATCTCGTAGTAGCACCTCGTCTGCGGCATCCTTGGTTTCCGGCTCCCTGGACTCCGGTTCCGTCGCGTCCTGCCTTGGCCGCACGGTCTGGAAGCGCCCGCGCGCGGTTTCCCGCGCGCGGGCGGAATGCACTTCATCCTTGCGTCAGGACACCGCGCCCTCGACGGGCTGGGTCTCGTCCTTCAGCTCGGTCACGATGACATCGGTGGTGAGCATGAGGCCCGCCACGCTCGCGGCATTGAGCAGCGCCGTCTTCATGACGAGCGCGGGATCGATGATGCCGCTCTTGACGAGGTCCTCGTACGAACCGGTCGCCGCGTTGAAGCCGATGCCGGCCTTGCCGGTGCGGATCTTCTCGACGACGAGGTCGCCGTCGTGGCCGGCGTTGATGGCGATCTGCTCGCACGGACGCGTCATCGCCTGCGCGACGATGTCGTAGCCGTACTTCTCGTCGCCCTTCGCCTTCTTGCGGGCCTCGAGCACGGATTCGGCGGCGCGCACGAGCGCGACGCCGCCACCCGGCACATACCCCTCCTTCGCGGCGGCGCGGGTCGCGTGGAGCGCGTCGTCGACGCGGTCCTTCGTCTCCTTCATCGCCACCTCGGTCGGACCACCGACCGAGATCACCGCGACGCCCGAGGTCATCTTGGCGAGGCGCTCCTGGAGCTTCTCGCGGTCGTAGTCGCTGGTGGTGCGGTCGATCTGCGCCTGGATCTGGGCGGCGCGCGCCTCGATGTCCTTGGCCTTGCCCGCGCCCTGGATGATGGTGGTCTCGTCCTTCGAGATCACGACCTTCTTGGCGCTGCCGAGCTCCTTGAGCTCGACATCCTCGAGGCTGCGGCCGAGATCCTCGGCGAAGAACACGCCCGCGGTGAGCACGCCGATGTCGGCGAGCATCGCCTTGCGGCGGTCGCCGAAGCCGGGCGCCTTCACGGCGCAGACATTCAGCACGCCGCGGAGACGGTTGACGACGAGCGCGGCCAGCGCCTCGTTCTCGACCTCCTCGGCGATGATGACGAGCGGCTTGCCCGCCTGCGCGACCTTGTTGAGCAGCGGCAGGAGGTCCTGCAGCATCGAGATCTTCTTCTCGTAGATCAGGATGAGCGGGTTCTCGAGCACGCACTCGCCGCGCTTCGGATCGGTCATGAAGTAGGGCGAGAGGAAGCCCTTGTCGAACGCCATGCCCTCGACATAGGTGAGGGTGGTCTCGGCGGTCTTGCCTTCCTCGATCTCGCACACGCCGTCGGCGCCGACCTTGTCGATCGCCTCGGCGATGAGCTTGCCGATCTCGACATCGTGGTTGGCCGAGACGGTGGCGATCTTCTCGAGATCGGCCTTGCCCTTGCACTTCTGCGCCATCGCGGAGAGCGCGTCGCAGCCGGCGTTCGCGGCGGCGTTGATGCCGCGCTGCACGGCGACGGCGTTCGCGCCGGCGGCGATGTGCTTCAGGCCGCCGTTGAAGATGGCGCCGGCGAGCACGGTGGCGCAGGTGGTGCCGTCACCCGCGACATCGGCGGTCTTCTTGGCGACCTGCTGGACCATCTTGGCGCCCATGTTCTCGAACGGGGCGGGGAGATCGACTTCCTTCGCGACGGTGACGCCGTCCTTGGTGATCGACGGTCCGCCGTAGGTCTTCGAGAAGAGGACATTGTGGCCGACCGGACCCATCGTGACCGCGACCGCCTGCACGAGCTGGTCGACGCCGCGCTTCAGCTCCGCGCGCGCCGCCGCATCGAACTTCATCTGCTTGTTTGCCATGGTTTGGAACCTCTCGGTGTGGTTGCTGCCGTGCGCAGCGATGGTGCGGTCACTTGGTCATCACGCCGAGCAGTTCGCTCTCGCGCATGATGACATGGGTCACGTTCTTGATCTCGATCTCGGTGCCCGCGTACTTGCCGTACACGACGGTGTCGCCCTTCTTCACATGGATGGACGCGCGATCGCCGTTCTCGAGCAGGAGGCCGGGGCCCGTGGCGACCACGGTTCCCTGCATCGGGCGCTCCTTGGCGCTGTCGGGCAGGAAGAGGCCGCTGGCGGTCTTGGTCTCGGGCTCGATGGGCTTGATGAGGATTCGGTCTTCGAGGGGTCGGACGGACATGGTGTGTGTCTCTCGATGGATCTCTTGCGAGTGTTGGATTCGTGTGTTGGATCGATGCGGGGGTGGTCGTCTGGTCGCCGGGCGCTCGCGCCTGCGGCTCAGAACATGCCGCCCATGCCGGGGTGGCCGTGGTCGTGGTGATGATCGTCGGGCGCTTCCTTCGGCTGCGGCTTGATCGCCACGGCGCAGTCGCAGGTGAGGATGAGGCCCGCGACGCTCGAGGCGTTCTGGAGCGCGGCGCGGTCGACCTTCGCGGGCGTGATCACGCCCTGCTTGACGAGGTCGCCGAACTCGAGCGTGAGCGCGTTGAAGCCCTCGTCGCCCTTCATCTCCTTGACCTTCGCGACGACGACGGTGCCCTTCTCGCCGGCGTTGTCGGCGATGGTGCGCAGGGGCACGCAGAGCGCCTCGGCCACGGCCTCGACGCCCGCGAGTTCGTCACCCTTGACTTCCTTGCGGACCTTGTCGAGCGCGGGGAGCGCGCGGATGTAGCTCGTTCCGCCGCCGGCGACGACGCCCTCGGCGACCGCGGCGCGGGTGGCGTGCAGCGCGTCCTCGACGCGGGCCTTCTTCTCCTTGAGCTCGGCCTCGCTCGACGCGCCGACATTGATCTGCGCGACGCCGCCGGCGAGCTTGGCGAGGCGCTCCTGGAGCTTCTCGCGGTCGTAGCTCGAGTCGGTCGACGCGATCTCGTTGCGGATCTGCTCGCAGCGGCCCTTGATGCTCGCGGTGCTTCCCGCACCCTCGACGATCGTGGTGTTGTCGCTGTCGATGATGAGCTTCTTGGCCTGGCCGAGGTCCTTGATGGTGACCTGGTCGAGCTCGATGCCGAGGTCCTTCATGATCGCCTTGCCGCCGGTGAGGATCGCGATGTCCTCGAGCATCGCCTTGCGGCGGTCGCCGTAGCCGGGCGCCTTCACGGCGCAGACATTGAGCACGCCGCGGAGCTTGTTGATGACGAGCGCGCTCAGCGCCTCGCCGGTCACATCCTCGGCGATGATGAGGAGCGGCTTCTTCGCCTCCATGACCTTCTCGAGGAAGGGCACGAACTTGGCGAGCGAGTCGATCTTGTCCTCGTACACGAGGACGAGCGCCTTCGAGAACTCGCAGGTCATCTCCTCGGTGTTGGTGGCGAAGTTCGGGCTGAGGTAGCCGCGGTCGAACTGCATGCCCTCGACGACATCGATGGTCGTCTCGCGGCTCTTGCCTTCCTCGACGGTGATGACGCCGTCCTTGCCGACCTTGTCGAAGGCGTCGGCCATGATCTTGCCGACGGCGGTGTCGTTGTTCGCGCTGATCGCGGCGACGGCACCGATGCCGCCCGCGACCTTCTCGACCGGACGCGCGCCATCGGCGATCTTCGCGGCGACGGCGGCGACGGCCTTCTTCATGCCGCGCACGACCGCGTTCGGATCGGCGCCCGCGGCGATCTGGCGGTGGCCGGCCTTCACGAGCGCCTCGGCGAGCACGGTGGCGGTGGTGGTTCCGTCACCCGCGTCGTCGGAGGTCTTCGAGGCGGCCTCCTTCACGAGCTTCGCGCCCATGTTCTCGACCTTGTTGCGGAGCTCGATCTCCTCGGCGACCGACACGCCGTCCTTGGTGACGGACGGGCCGCCCCAGCTCTTGTCGAGCACGGCGTTGCGGCCGCGGGGGCCGAGGGTGCTCTTGACGGCTGCGGCGAGCTTCTCAACGCCTGCGAGCAGGCTCTGACGGGCTTCGTTGTCGAACGACAGTTCCTTGGCGGACATCTTGGTTCAATCTCCGAGTCTTCGGAATGGGGTGGGTCTTGAACGCTCCGACCGGTCTGGCGGTGACGCCGTGACGGACGGGGCCGCGGACATACAAAGGCCGTACCAGCTGCGCGCCGACCAGGCACGGCCCGACCGGGCAGAATGGCCGCGCGAGACGTGCCTGTAAGTCCATTCATAGACTGAATTTGCGAGCATCGGATCGCGAAGGAGCGATCCTCGGCCGTCTGACACATCGGGAGGGGCTTCACCGAGCGCTGCCGTTCTGGCAGACCCCCGTGCGGGGCATGCGGCCGGCCTACTCGCCGAGCAGTTCGTCGACCCTCGGAGGAGGGCGGCGCACCGATCGGAGGACCCAGTACGCGTTCGCGGCACGGTAGGCGAGTCCGACGACGACGAGCATGCCCGCCGCGCCGGCGACGGCTCCCGCGAGGGCGGCCGCCTCGTCCAGTTGCCGTTGGCTCGACGAGAGGAGGAGCGCGGCGACTCCGCTGGCTCCCGAGACCGCGGAGGCGATGAGGATCTCGCGCGTCGTCTGGGTCGCATGCCGAGCCGTGCGGAAGAGCCGCGAGTGGGGAACGAGCCGTCGGAGGAGCGGAGTCACCGACGCAGCGACAAGGGCCACGCCCGCGAGCGCTGCGAGGGTCGCGGGCCAGGAAGGTGTTGCGAGCGAGGCGATCGACCAGATCGCGAAGCCGAGCGCACCGACACCTCGTGCGCGTACGAACGGGCGATCGCGGCTCCACGGGAGCACGAGCACGCACGCGCAGAACCCGAGGATGCACCCGACGAGGGCCGCGGCGGGTGAGAGCGCGCGCGCGGCATGCAGGGCCGGCGCGAGCCACTCCGGGAACTCGACCGTGGCCTCGATCGCGTCGAGCGACGGTGCGGCGGCGATGGCGCAGCCGAGCAGGCTCCCGACGCTCATCAGGTAGATCGCCCACGCAGTGCGCGCGAGTTCGCCCGTTCTCTCGAGGGATTCCGCCGCTGGATCGAGCCTCGCGGCGAGTGTCGCCATGACCTCGTGTCCGCACTCCGGGCAGTTCGCGTGCGCGCCGAGCCCCTCGAGGTCGTACCCGCACTTCGCGCAGGGAAGCGGCTTGCGGATCGTCGGCTCGGGCATCGCCCGTAGTGTGGCCCCATGCGCTCGCGCTGGCAAGGGCGCGGACACCGCGAACCGCTACACTCGCGCGCATGCAGGACAGGATCGAGGCCCTCCGCGCGAACATCGTCTCCGTGTACATGGGGAATGTGCAGGCCGTGGACCGTCTGATCGTGTGCCTGCTCGCGCGCGGACATGTGCTCATCGAGGATGTGCCCGGGGTCGGGAAGACGGTGCTCGCGAACGCGCTCGCCCGCTCGATCCGCTGCTCCTTCAGCCGCATCCAGTGCACGCCCGACCTCCTTCCGTCGGATGTCACGGGAACGAGCATCTACCGGCAGGACACGCACTCCTTCGAGTTCCGGCAGGGGCCGATCTTCGCGAATGTCGTCCTCGCCGACGAGATCAACCGCACGACGCCGCGCACGCAGTCGGCGATGCTCGAGGCGATGAGCGACGGCACGGTGTCGGCCGAGGGCGGCAACTTCTCGCTCCCGCAGCCGTTCCTCGTGGTGGCGACGCAGAATCCGTACGAGTTCGAGGGAACCTACTTCCTCCCCGAGAACCAGCTCGACCGCTTCCTGATGCGGCTTTCGCTCGGGTACCCGTCGCCCGACGACGAGGCGCGGATCCTCGCGAAGCAGCCCGCGCGCACCGCGCTGCCCGACCTCGCGCCCGCGATGTCCGCCGACGAGGTGCTCGAACTCCAGAGGCTCGTCGACGCCGTGCGCATCGACCAGAGCCTCGTCGACTACATCGTCGCGATCGCCACGGCGACCCGCACCAGCGAGGACCTGCAGGTCGGCGTCTCGCCGCGTGGCGCCCTCGCGCTTGCGGCCGCCGCGCGCGCCACCGCGTTCATCGCGGGCCGCGACTACTGCGTGCCCGACGACATCGTGTCGAATGTCCTGCCCGTCTGCGCGCATCGCGTGATCAGCAGGACCTACATGCACCAGGGCGATACGCTCACGACGCGGCGCATCATGCAGCGCGTGCTCGAGAGCGTGCCGAGCCCCATCTGACGCACGGCGGGAGGCCTTGTCCCGATGAAGCGAGCGGTGGTCCTACTTTCCGGTGGTCTCGACAGCGCCACGGTGCTCGCGTGGATGCATCGCGAGGGCTTCGTCTGCCACGCGCTGAGCTTCCGCTACGGTCAGCGGCACATGGTCGAGCTCGACCGTGCCGCGGAACTCGCGCGCACGCTCGGCGCCATCGAGCACCGCGTCGCCGAGATCGATCTGCGCGCCTTCGGCGGCAGCGCGCTCACCGCCGACATCGCCGTCCCGAAGGACCGCGACGAGTCGGCGATCTCGCATGGTGTTCCGATCACCTATGTGCCCGCACGCAACACCATCTTCCTCGCCTTCGCGCTCGCCTACGCGGAGACGATCGGATCGAGCGACATCGCGATCGGCGTGAACGCGATCGACTACTCGGGATACCCCGACTGCAGGCCCGGCTTCATCGCCGCGTTCGAGCGGCTCGCGAACCTCGCGACGAAGGCGGGTGCGGAGGAAGGCGCGCAGTTCCGCATCCACACGCCACTGCAGACGCTGTCGAAGGCGGGCATCGTGCAGCTCGCGCTCGAGCTCGGCGTGCCGGTGTCGCGCACGATCTCGTGCTACGACCCGTCGGACGAGGGGCTTTCGTGCGGACGCTGCGACGCGTGCATCCTGCGGCGGAAGGGCTTCGCCGAGGCGGGCTTCAGCGAGGCGACGCACGCCGATGGCTGACGGCGCGGACAACAAGGGGCGGCGACGCGTGTCGTTCGGGGCGCTGCTCGCCGTGGCGGTCGTGATCGCCGGCTCGGTTGCGCTCATCGTGTTCGTCGCGCCGCTCATGCAGCGCTTCTGGGACAAGGCCGAGGAACCGGTGAAGGTCGTCGTCGAGGCGCGGCGCGTCGAGTCGGTCGAGGCGACGGTCGAGTACGAGGAGACCGACGGCGCGAACTCGGTGGGGCGCGTGGTGACGCGGCTCGTACCCGACGGGTCCGATGCGGGCGATCTGCGCATCGAGGCCACGCGCGAGGCGCTCGCGTTCGATCGCATCGAGGCGGCGGCGGGATGGCCGCCCGACGAGCCCGGCTACTTCGACGGAGGGCTCGAGTTCTACCGCGTCGATCTGGTGATCGCCTTCTCCGACGGCACCCGTGCGGAGACGAAGCCGATGCGGATCGCGGTCACCGATCGCCCCGGTGTCTACTACCTCTACGCGCCGGTCGCGGGCGCGGGCGAGGCGCGCCCTGCCCAGGCGCGCGTGCTCCAGTTCTTCGGGACCGATCACCTCGGCATCTGCGCGCTCGCGCGATTCGAGTCGGAGCGTCTCGAGGTGGAGTGAGGCGGGGCGGAGTGACGCGAGCCGGAGTGGCGTGGCGAACCGAATCCCACTTCATGCCGCGAGGGCGACTATGGAACCACGAGTCGCGCGAGACGCCGGAGCAGCGTTGCGCTGCCCACCTCCGCACCGTCCTCGCGCGCGCTCACCACGAGCTGCGCGCGCGTGATCTCGGCGGTGGCCGCCGCGACGAGCACCGTGTTGTGGTAGCCGGGCTCGACGCGGATCTCGAGCCGCGTGTCCGCGGTCCATGCCGCGAGCCGTGGGAGATTGATGTGCGGCGCATCGCCGCCGGAGCCCGCATCGCGCGAGACGAGGAGCGGATCACCCTCGATGCGCAGCCCGACGCGGCCGTGGCCCTCGATGCAGGTGACGAGCGGGCTTTCGAACGAGGCCCACGGAATCTGCGCGTTCACGATCGTCGAGAGGCGCAGGCTCCGCTCGAAGAAGGCGAGCTGGCGCATGCGGAAGCAGAGGCGCTCTCCGCGCAGTTCGATGACCACGATCCGCGTGGGCGCGCGCACCGGCCAGACGAGTCCGGCGGCGGGCGCGATGCGGTTCAGGTGGTAGGTGTTCGTGAGGATGCGGCGGATCGCGCAGCTTCTCCACTGCGGAAAGCGGTAGTTTTCCGCGCGATTCGGGCCGATTCCGACGCGCGCGTAGAGCGTGTCGAACGACTCGATCGCGAAGTCGCGCTCATGGACCGTGGACCGCTCGAGCAGGTTCACGGCTGCGCCTCCCGCGGGAACGCGCGCAGCAGGCCCATGTCGAAGCGCACATCGACGCCCTCGCCGGGAGGCAGCGCGCGGAGATGGTCGGCGAGCACCGTCCGCGCGAGGAAGTAGAGCACGGAGCGCACGGTGAGCCACATGAGGAAGATCCACGCGAAGTACGACTCGACGACGAGCGCGAACCGCACGAGCTGCAGCAGGTTCACGAGCGCGCCGCGCACGCTGCGCAGCCCCGGGCGCACGCCGTCGACCGCATCGCGCAGCGTGTCCTTGCCCGGCAGGGGCAGGAAGCGGAGTCCGGAGCGCACGCCTTCCTCCCACCCCGCGAAGTCCCCCTCGCGCTCGCCGAGATCGGCCTGCACGCCGTCGATCGTCGACACGGTGAGCTCGCCGAGGAGGTGCACCACGAGTCCGTTTGCTCCAAAGACGGCGACCGACGCCACGCCGAACGGCGCCCACAGCAGAAGCACGACCGCGGCAACGCGCAGGCCGCCGAACACCCCAGGCCGCCATGCGGTCAGGATGCCCGATTCGCCGAGGTTCTCGCGCAGGAACTTCAGCACCATGCGCGCGAGCACATAGGCGAGCAGGGCCGCGCCCGCGTACACAAGGAGTGTCAGGACGAGGAACCCGACGAGGGGCACCGTCGCGCACAGCGCGATCGTCGCGACGAGGCACCCTGCGAGCAACACGAGCGGTCGCGGGGAATCGTCGGTGGGCGTGGCCGCCGGTCGCATGGGGTCATGTTCACGGGGGCGTGTCCGAGCGTCAAGCGTCCGCCACCCGCCGAATTCCGCTTCGCACCGCGCCACGCGCGCCGCCGCTCGGATACCGTGCTCCTTCAGGAGAATCCATGCTTTCACTCACCATCGCCTCGCTCGCACTCGCGCTTTCACCCGTCGCCCAGGCCGCACCCGATGCGGCGAAGGCGAACACCGCGTCCGCAACCGCGACGCCACCGTCCGCCGCGGAGCTCCAGCAGAAGGTCGCCGACTTCTTCGGCGGTCTGCAGGAGAAGTACGGCAACATCGAGAACCCCACGCCGGAGGAGATCGCCCGCATCCAGGCGGAGATCGCCGTCCTTGCCGACGCCGCACTCGAGGGCATCGATCTCAAGGCGCTCGATGACGAGCAGCTCTCGGCGCTCGAGCCGATCATCGGCATGTCGGCGACGGGACGCGAGTCGCTGATCGTCGTCCTGCGCGAGCGCGCGGAGAAGCCCACGATCGACGGATTCCGCGCCGCTGTGCAGGTGCTCATGCTCTCGCGCACGGACCGCGGCGACGCGGCGCTCGGACTGCTCTCGCATCCCGCGTTCGCCGAGGCGCTGGCCACCGAGGAGGGCATGATGGTGTTCGACCTCATCCCCGACGATGTTCCCGCCGAGCAGCTCGCGAAGCACGGGGCCGCGTTCGAGGCCTTTGCGGCGCAGTTCAACCCCGACGCGCCGCTGCAGATCCTCGGCGCGGCCGAGGGCTACCTGAAGCTCGCGAACAAGGCGCTTCCGAAGGCGAAGGCCGATGCGTGCCGCGCCGCGGTGCTCGCGTTCATCGCGGCGAAGGAGCCGACGGCCGGTGGTCGCGAGAAGATGATGCTCGAGCGCATGGCGCGTACGCTGAACGGTGCGGCCGCGCGTGGCGAGCTCGTCGGCTATCCCGCTCCGAGCATGGACTGCGAGTGGGTCTCTCGCGCCGACGGCACGACGCCGTGGAAGAGCATCTCCGAGCTCAAGGGCAAGGTCGTCGTGCTCGACTTCTGGGCAACCTGGTGCGGGCCGTGCGTCGGCAGCTTCCCGAAGGTCCGCGACCTGCGCGCCGCGTATCCGGCCGACAAGGTCGAGATCGTCGGCATCACCAGCATCCAGGGCGTCGTCCAGCACAGGAAGCGCGCGCCGGTCCAGTGCCAGGACGATCCGGCGACCGAGAAGGCCGAGCTCCTCGCGTACATGAAGGACATGGAGATGACCTGGACCGTCGCCATCACCAAGGACGATGTGTTCAACCCCGAGTTCGGCGTGCGCGGCATTCCGTTCGTCGCGATCATCGATCAGGACGGCAAGGTCGCGAAGGCCGGCCTCTACCCCGGTGACGAGGAGTCGATCCGCGCCGCGATCGACGAGCTGCTCGCGAAGGGCGCCGCCAAGAAGGGCTGAGCCCGACACCTCGAAGCGAAATGCAAGACAGGCCCCGCATTGCGCGGGGCCTGTCTGTTTTTCGGGGGTGATCGTTGTGATTGGGCGGGTGCGCGCCCGTCGTGGCTTCACGCGTGGCTCCACACGAGGCTTCACACGAGGCTTCACACGTCGAGGTTCTTGACCTCGAGCGCGTGCTTCTCGATGTAGGCGCGGCGGCGCTCGACATCCTCGCCCATCAGCACGGTGAACAGCGCATCGGCTTCGCTCGCGCTCTCGAGGGTGACGCGCACGAGCGTGCGGCGCGACTGGTCCATCGTGGTCTCCCAGAGCTGCTCGGGCTCCATCTCGCCCAGGCCCTTGAAGCGCTTGACCTCGATGCCGCGCCGACCCACCTCGAGCAGCGCGCGCACGATGCCCGGCACATTCGCGGCCTCGACGACGCCTGAATCGCGGCGCTTTCCGGGCTTCTCGTCATCGCCCTCCGGGGCATCCGCCGCGGCGGCTGCCTCGGCCTGCTTCGCACCCTTGCCGCTCTCGACGATCCATGCGTAGCGCGTCGGCTCCTTGTCGCCGGTCACGGTCTCGACCTGCACGCGGTCCCAGTCGGCGATGGCGATGTGCCACTGCTCGAGCTGTCCGATGATGCGCTCGATCTCTCGGTTCTCGTGCAGCTCGCGCAGTCCCGCGATGCGGCGCCGGTCGATCCTCATCTCGGGCGTCACGACATCGTCGAGCACGAGGTCGTGCTTCACGACGGCGGCGCGCGCCTCCGACTCGCTGTGGAAGAGAAGCTCGCCCTCGGCCCACGCGAGGTGCCACGAGGGAAGGTGCCGCGCGCCGCTCGGGTCGGCGGCGCGCATGGCGAGCAGCTTCACGAACGGAATGCCGCGGCGCTGCGACACGGTGACGAGTTCCTCGAGGCGCTCGAGCGCGCGCACCATGCGGCGGATCTCGTCGCCCTCGACGCGGTGCTCGATCTCGCCGCGGTCGTTGCGCACGGCGAAGCTCGCGTGCGCGAGCGCGAGGTTCACGAGCGTCTCGTTCATGCGCTTGTCGTTGAGCACATAGGTCGCCTGCTTGCCGCGCACGATCTGGTAGAGCGGCGGCTGGGCGATGAACACCTTGCCCTGGCGCACGAGTTCCTGCATCTGCCGGAACAGGAAGGTCAGGAGCAGGGTGCGGATGTGCGAGCCGTCGACATCGGCGTCGGTCATGATGATGACGCGGCCGTAGCGGAGCTTGGCGATGTCGAAGTCCTCGCCGATACCGCACTGGAGCGCCTGGATGAGGATGCGGATCTCCTCGAAGCCGAGCACCTTGTCGAGCCGCGCCTTCTCCACGTTCAGCAGCTTTCCGCGCAGCGGCAGGATCGCCTGATGCACATGGTCGCGGCCGCCCTTGGCCGATCCGCCTGCCGAATCGCCCTCGACGATGAAGAGCTCGGTCCGCTCGACATCGTCCGACGAGCAGTCGCTGAGCTTGTGCGGCATGCCGCCCGAGTCGAGCGCGCCCTTGCGCTTGATGAGTTCGCGCGCCTTGCGCGCGGCCTCGCGCGCCTGCGCCGCGAGCACGGCGCGCATGCAGATGTCGCGCGCCTCCTTCGGGTGCTCCTCGAGCCACGCGCCGAGCTTCTCGCCGATCGCGTTCGACACGAAGCCCTCGATCTCGGGATTGAGGAGCTTCTCCTTCGTCTGGTTGTTGAACTGCGGGTTCGGCAGCTTCACGCTGACGACGCTCACGAGGCCCTCGCGCAGGTCGTCGCCCGAGGGAACGAGATCCTTCAGCAGGTTGTTCTTGCGGGCGTAGCCGTTGACGACGCGCGTGAGCGCGGTCTTGAAGCCCTGCACATGCGTGCCGCCGTCGCGGTTGGGAATGTTGTTTCCGAACGCGAGCGTGAGCTCGGAGTTCGAGTCGACGTACTGCATCGCGAAGTCGAGGCGCAGCGACGCCGTGTCGTCCTCCGCGGAGAACCAGATGACGGGGCTCTGGATCGTCTTCTGCTCGTTGCGCCAGGCGACATATCCGCCGATCCCGTCGGGGCTGTGGAAGGTCGCCTCGCGCCGCGCGCCGCTCGCGTCGACGCGCTCGTCGATCAGGCGGATGCGGACGCCGGGATTGAGGAATGCGAGCTCGCGCAGGCGGTTTTCAAGCGTTTCGTAGCGGAACTCGGTGTCGGGGAAGATCTCGGCGTCGGGCAGGAAGGTGATGCGCGTGCCCGTGCGGTTCTCGGTGGCCGCGGACTTCTCGAGGGTCTCGACCAGATTCAGCGGCTTCGTCACCTCGCCGCGCGCGAAGGAGATGTGGTAGGTCCGCTCGTTCTTGAAGACCTCGACCTCGGTCCACTCGCTGAGCGCGTTCACGCACTTCACGCCGACGCCGTGGAGACCGCCCGAGACCTTGTACGCGTTGTCGCCGAACTTGCCGCCGGCGTGCACCTCGGTCAGGATCACCTCGACCGCCGGGCGGCCGTTGATCGCGGGATTCTCGTGCTTCATCGCGTCGACGGGCATGCCGCGGCCGTCGTCGATCACGGTGCACGAGCCATCGACGCCGACGCGCACCGTCACGGTGGTCGCGAACCCGGCCATCACCTCGTCGATCGCGTTGTCGACGCACTCGTACACGAGATGGTGCAGCGCGTTCAGACCGGTGCCGCCGACATACATGCCGGGGCGCTTGCGGATCGCCTCGAGGCCTTCAAGGACCTGGATCGATTCCGAGGTGTAGTTCGCGGCGTCGGCGGGGCCGTTCGACGCAGTCTCGGCGGGGTCTTTCACGGGCGTGGATTCACTCATCGATGGGACTCGGAGACACCTCGGACGGGCGTCTCGGCAGCCGATCGGATCGCCCCCACGAGGGGGGCGCACCGTCCGAATCGGAAGGTCTGGATTCTAGCAGAACCGGGCGCGATCCGTCCGCGCGGAGGGGATGATCGAAGTGCAGAAAACCCCTGAAAGAAGCGGCATTTCCGTGCATTTCCATCGACCGCCGCCTCGTCGGACGACCCATCCCGTTCGCGCGCGGATGGCGCGGCCCGCGGGGCGCGAATCACACCCCTCCCGGACACCCTACACTCCGCTCCCCGCGACCTCGCACGACACGCCGCGTCCCGCTTCGGATGCCGCGGCGTCGGGAAGCGCGGCATGGTCACCGCAGCATGGATTCCCTCGACGCCACCATGCGAATCCGCGAACCCGCCGACCCGGCGCCCGATCCGATGCGGGAGCCGGGCATGCTGCCGCCCTCCGAACTGCTCGGACGCGCGCAGGCCTTCGGGCTCCTGCGCCAGTTGACCCGGCGCAGCTTCCTCGCGGGGTCGGTGCTCGGCTCGCTGGGGCTTGCCGCCTGCGCCTCGAACCCCGAGACCGTGGCGCTTCCGCTCGCCGAGTGGCGCGAGCCTCCGATGCCTCCGCGGAGTCCGGAGCCGATCGCGCCCGAGGCCGTCGCCGCCGCTCCGTCCGAGCCCGCGGCGCCGACAACGGTCGAGAAGCCGGGGACGAAGCCCGGGACGAAGCCTGGGACGAAGCCCGCCGCGCCCGAAGCCGCGCTTCCCTGGGCGCGTCCGCGGCTCATGTGGGCAGGTGGGGCGCCGATCTCCGGCCTGCTCAACCCGATGCTGCCCGTCACATGCGTGACCATCCACCACGACGGGCTCGAGGAGCTCATCTGGTCGGCGCGGACCGAGGCCGTTGCGGCACGGCTCGAGCACTACCGGCAGGGACACCTCGCGCGCGGCTGGGCCGACATCGGCTACCACCTCGTGATCGACCGCGGCGGCACGCTCTGGCAGGGGCGGTCGATCCGCTGGCAGGGCGCGCATGTGCAGTTCCACAACGAGGGCAACATCGGCGTGCTCGTCATGGGCAACTTCGAGCTGCAGACGCCGACCTCGGCGCAGCTCGCGACGCTGAGGCGCGTGATCTCCGACCTTCGCGCGACCTACGCGATCAAGCGGGGGCGCATCTACACCCACAAGGAGTGGGAGGACGCCCAGACCGCATGCCCGGGACGGCGGCTTCAGCCGCGGGTCGAGCAGATCCGCACGGCTCTGAAGGCGTGAGCGCGGCCGCGGGGCCGGCGCCACGGGCGCGGATCATGCGGGATTCTGGCCGCGCGCGGCGCGTTCGACCGATGAGGGGAACGAGGGCGCGTGTGCGGGATTCCTGCGTCGCGCCTACGGTTCTCGTCCTTGCATGCGAGAGTTTGCACACACGGTCCGATCGGAGACGGGGTTGTTCGAATGAGCGAACGAGGTCAGGAGTTCAGCGAGGCCAGCGGCGAGTTGATGGGCGATCTCGCGTCGCCTGCGATGATCGCACGCCGTGGCTTCATGCTCGCGAGCCTCGGCTTCCTCGCCGCGTGCGCCTCGAGTGGCTCGACGCGGTCTCTTGTACGCGACGAAACGACGCTCCCGCCCGGGCTCTGGACGAGCGATGGCAAGCTCCCGCCCGCGCGGTACGCCCAGCCCGTGTCGCCGCAGGCTGCGGCCAACAGCGCGCCCACGCCATCCGCGGCACCGCGGAACCCGTCGATTGCCCGCGCTCCCGCGAAGGCGACGCCCGCTCCCGCAGCCGCGCCCAAGGCGGGCGAACTCGCCGCGGGCTACAACGGCAAGGTCATCACGCGGGCGCAGTGGACGCCGTTCTGCCCGAATCCGAAGGAGATGCGCGCGCTTGGCGGCATCCGCAAGATCACGGTGCACCACACGGGCAACGGCGTCTTCCGCTCGACCGGCACGCGCGAGGTCAAGGACGAGCTCACGAACATCCTGCGCGGCGAGATGGGCGTCGGTCACGACGACATCGCGTACCACTACATCATCGACCCGGCTGGCCGCGTCTGGGAGGGCCGGAGCATCCGCTACCAGGGCAGCCATGTGCGCAACTGGAAGGGCGTCGACAACCGCACCGGCAATGTCGGCGTGATGCTGCTCGGCAACTTCGAACTGCAGGACCCGACGAAGGCGCAGCTCGCGTCGGTCGAGGCGTTCGTGAAGCGACTGCAGGTCCAGTACAAGATCCCGAGCCGCAGGGTCGTCGGCGGCCGCACCTCGAAGGATGTGGGCGTGTTCACGCACCAGCAGTTGTCGCCGACGCTCTGCCCCGGCGCGAACATGCAGGCGCGTTGGACGAAGGATCTGTTCAAGCGGCTTCCGACGCGCATCTGACGGCGCGCATCCCGCGCAGCCTCGCGGCCACTCCCGGCACGATCAGAACTTTGGCGGCGGACCGAAGCGGCCTTTCGCTGCACGCTCGTCGTCGGCGTCGAGTTTCCGCTGGAACTCGGGGTCGTTGCGCTCCTGCCGGTTGACCACCTTCCACGCGATGTACGCGACGACCGCCATGCCGATGATGGCGGCGACCCAGCGGAGGATGGTGAGGAGGATCTCCATGACCGTTCGTCGCGCGGCGTGCGCGTGCATCCATGCTATCCGTCGATACGCAGTGCGTGTGCGCTGGCCGCGAGCATGCGCGCCTTCACCGCACGGTACGCGGTGCGACGCGCGGCGTCGGGTTCGATCGCGTCGCGCGTGCGGACCGTCGCCGCGCACGCCTCGTCGACCGAAGCGAACGCACCGGCACCGACCGCGGCGAGGAGCGCCACGCCGAACGCACCACTCGCCTCGCTCGCGAGCAGCGAGACGCGCGATTCGAACATGTCCGCGCACATCGACCGCCAGAACGCGCTGCGCGAGCCGCCGCCCGAGAGGCGCACCTCGTGGATGCCGACGCCGAGCTCGCGCATCAGATCGAGGTTCGCGGCGAGTCCGGCGGTGATGCCCTCGAAGACCGCGCGAGAGAGATGCGGCGCTCCGTGCGAGACATCGAGGCCCGCGAATCCGCCGCGAATGCGCGGATCCGGAATCGGACAGCGCTCGCCCGAGAGGTACGGGAGGAAGGTGAGTCCGTCGCTTCCGATCGCCACGGTGGACGCGCGCTCGGCGAGGATCTCGTATGCGTCGACGCCGCGCGCGCGGGCCTCGGCCACCGCATCCTGTGCGAGCGTGTCGCGGAACCAGCGCAGCGATCCGCCCGCGCTCAGCATCACGCCCATGAAGTGCCACCGGTCGGGAACGGCGTGGCAGAACGCGTGGAGCTCGCCGTTCGGCGTCGCACGCCAGCGGTTGCTCGCGGCGAACACCACGCCCGAGGTGCCGATGTTGCAGGACACGGTGCCTTCCGACGCGATGCCGCTTCCGATCGCCGCGGCCGCCTGGTCGCCCGCGCCGCCGGCGATGCCGATGCCCGCGCGGAGGCCGAGTTCACGCGCGGCGCCTTCGGAAAGGCGCGTCGAATGCACGGGCGACTCGGCGACATCGGGGAAGAGCGCGCGCGGAAGCCGCGTGATGGCGAGCATCTCGTCGCTCCAGTCGCGGCGCGCGCAGTCGAACACCGCGGTGCCCGACGCATCGCTCGGCTCGGCCATGTACGCGCCCGACAGCCGGTAGCGGAGCCAGTCCTTCGGGAGCAGCGCCTTCGCGGTGCGCGCGAACGCCGCGGGCTCGTGCTCGCGCATCCAGAGGAGCTTCGGCGCCTGGAAGCCGGGAAACACGCGGTTTCCCGTCGTCCGCAGCACCGTCGCGAGCCCGGGCTCGCGTTCATGCAGTGCTTCGCAGATCTCCGTACTCCGCGAGTCGTTCCACAGGATGCAGGGTCGCACCACCTCGCCGCCCGCGTCGACCGTGACCAGTCCGTGCATCTGCCCCGACAGTCCGATCGCCTCGATGCGCGATGCGATGCCGGCAGCGGTCCCGCACGCCTGCCTGACGGCGGCGACGGTCGACTTCCACCAGTGCTCGGGATCCTGTTCGGCCCAGCCGGGCTTCGGATACGACACCGGATGCTCGACGGTCGCATCGGCGACGAGCGCGCCCGCCGCGTCGATGACGACGCACTTGGTGCCCGAGGTACCGATGTCGATGCCGAGGAAGAGCGCGTCGGACGACGCGCCCGGAGCAGGGGACGGAGACATGGGCGCGAGTGTACCTGCGCCGCCGCGAGGACTGCGCGGCTACCCGCGCTTGGCCTTCTTCTCGACGAACACCTTTCGCGCCGTCACCACGAAGGTCCCCTTGTCGTCGATCTCGCTCACGACGCCTTCGATCACCACGAGCGCAAGCGGCTCGAGATCGCCGACACCCTGCGCGCCCGTCTTGAGCGGCTTTCCGTCGGCGTCGGTGAACTGGATGGTCGCGAGGTTCGCGCGCTTCGACTCGGCCGACTCGCAGCAGTAGTCCCAGGGACGCGGACAGGTTTCCTCGGGGTTCTCGTCGCAGCTCTTCAGCGACCGGTCGGCGACGATGAACATCGCGCGGTTCTTGACGAACGGCTCCGCCCGTCCGCCGATCTTCGCGCGGAGGACGACCGTGTCGCCCTTCTTCGCCGACTTCTTGAGCGCGGCCACATCCTTCGGGTCCTTCGGCGACTCGGTCACGAAGACGGTGTCGGGAATCCTCGGCTCATCCTTCGGCGGTGCGGCCGCCGCGGGCTGCAGGCCGGCGACGAGCGGGAGTACGAGCGAGAGGGCGAGGGCGAATGCGTGGGGGCGGAGCAGGCTGGGCATGGCGGATCCTATGCACGGAGTGCGGATGGGATGGAGAGCGTGAGACATCGTGCGATCGCGGGGATCGCACCGAGCAGGCCGAGGAACGCACCGGCGAGCAGGCCGGCGAGGATGGCGACCGCATCGACGACGATGCCGAAGGATCCCATCGTGAAGCGGATCGAGATTCCGTCGAGCAGGGCGGCGCCGGCCGCGCAGGCGACGAGCGACCCCGCGACGCATGCGATCGTCGACTCGAGCACGAAGGAGATCGCGATCGCGGGCCGTGTGAATCCGAGGGCCTGCAGCGTGCCGACCTCGCGCACGCGTGACGCGAACGCCGCGTACATCGCGTTCACGCCGCCGAGCACCCCGCCCACGGCGATCAGCGCCGCGGTGGCGATCACGAGCATGCGGATCGGCGCGAGGAAGTCGCTGAGCCGCTCGTAGTAGGCGCTCTCGCGCATCGCGATGGTCTCGAGATCGAGGCGGATCGATGTGAACGCCTCGATGTCGTCGAAGTCGGCGTCGCCGATCGCCGCGACGATGCAGGAGTGCGTCGAGCGCTGCGTCAGTTCGGCGAGGCTGTCGAGCCGCATCCAGAACTCGCCGTGCATGGCGGTGCCCGGAGCCTCGAGCAGACCGGTCAGCGTGAACGGACGGCCATCGACGACGATCGCATCGCCGATCGATGCACCACCGACGCGCGCGAGTGCACCGGGGCCCGCGGCCACCTCGTCGGCGCCGCGATCGGGCCAGCGGCCGGCGACGAGCCGGACCTGTGGATGCACCAGGAACGCCTCCGAGTCGAAGCCCCGGAAGATCGCAGGCGGGGCGGCCTCGCCCGAGGGTGCGTCGGCGCGCGCGGCGGGGAGCGCGGCGTGGATCTCCGCACTCACCGCGGGGCGACCCGCCACGACGAGCAGGCCGTCGACGCTCGATGCGAGCACGGCGGCGGTCGATGCGGGAATCTCGCTGCGCTCGATGCTCTCCTCGCTTCCCGAACCGATGAGAAGCGCGTTCGACGCGAGGCCTGTCGCGGCGAACGAACGCTCCATGCCGCGCCCGAATCCGACGGCGCCGAGCACGAGCAGCGACACGAGCGCACTTCCGCCCGACACGAGCAGCAGGCGCTTCGGCGAGCGACCGAGGTTCCGCACCGCGTAGTCGAAGGGAAGGAGCCTCATGCGGATCGCAGTCCTTCCACGATGCTGCGTCGTGCAGCCGAGAGCGCGGGGACGATGCCCGCGACGAGACCCACCGCGATCGCGGCGGCCGTCGCGAGGAGCGATGCCGCAAGCGACGGTCGGAACTCGATCATGACGCCCTCGGCGCCGAGTCCGAAGCGTCCGTAGGCGAGGACGAGCGCCGCCAGGCCCGCGCCGATCGCGCTGCCGATCGCGGCGAGCGCCGCGCCCTCGACGACGATCGACCATGCGACGGCGCCCGCGCGGAAGCCGATGGACTGGAGGACCGCGATCTCCCGTGCGCGACCCTCGAGCGAGAGGACGATCGCGTTCGCGACCAGCGCGAACACCGCGGCGAGCGCGCCGAAGCCGATCCACCCGGCGAAGTGCGCGATGGCGACGAGATCCTCGGCCGCGCGGGCCACGAACGCCTTCTCCGCGCGCGTCGAGGTGGGCGAGATGTCCGCGGCGAAGCGCGCGTCGATCGCGCGCGCGACCTCGTCGAGCCGGCGCGGATCGTCGACCTCGACCTCGAACTGCGTCACCTCGCCGCCCTGCACGCCACCGGCGGCCGCCTGCAGGAAGGGAAGCTGCACGAAGCACGCGTTCCGGTCCTGCGGGCCATCGGCCTCGACGATCCCCATGACGGTCACGGTGACGCCCGCCGATGCGAAACGGTCGCCGACCTTGAGGCGGCGGCGTTCGGCGAGCGCGCTTCCGACGAGCGCACCGTCGCCGCGCGATCGGAACGCATCGATCGAACCCTCGATGAAGCGAAGGCGCGACGCGAGCGTGCGTGCGGCGTCGTCGCCACGCACGCCGCGGAACACCACCACATCGAGGCTCGCGCGGCAGTTCGAGACGACGATCTGCATCGGCACCGCGCTGCGCACGCCCGGAATGTCGAGGATGTCCTCCGCGTAGCGCTCGGGAATGCGGCTCGTGAAGGGACAGAATCGGTTCGCACGGTAGACGATGAGGCGGGTGTCGCGATCGTTCGCCTCGGTCGCCTCGCGCACGCCCGCATGCATGGCGCGCTCGCTGCAGAGGAGGAACACGGCGACCGCGATGCCGCCGATGGCGAGCATGGCGCGCGTCCGGTTGCGCGCGAGCATGCGGAGCGCGAGGAGCGTGGCGCGAAGCCAGATCATGCCCTCGCCACCATGTGCGCCAGCGCGCCCTTGTCGAGATGGAACTGGAATCCAGCGCGCGCCGCCGCCGCGGGATCATGCGTCACCATGACGATGGTCATGCCGCGTTCCCGGTTGAGCCGCTCGAGGAGGTCGAGCACGAGGTCGGCGCTCCCGCGGTCGAGGTCGCCCGTCGGCTCGTCGGCGAGAAGTAGCGGCGGATTCGCGACGATCGCACGCGCGATCGCGACGCGCTGCTCCTGCCCGCCCGAGAGCTGTCGCGGGAAGTGGCCCGCGCGATCGGCGAGTCCGACCGTCGCGAGGGCTTCCTCGACGCGGCGCTCGCGCTCGCGGCGCGCGAGGGGTTGCAGCAGGAGCGGCAGCTCGACATTCTCGAACGCGGTGAGGACGGGCACCAGGTTGTACGACTGGAAGATGATGCCGACCTCGGTGGCGCGCCAGGCCGCGAGCCGGTCGCGCGACATGCGTGCGATGTCGCGGTCGCCGATCCAGAGTTCGCCGCGCGTCGCGGAGTCGATGCCCGCAAGCAGGTTCAGCAGCGTGGTCTTTCCCGATCCCGACGGTCCCATGAGGGAGACGAAGGTCCCGCGCGTGATGTCGAGGTCGAGATCGGCGAGCGGGATGATCTCGCTCTGGCCGCGCCGGTAGACCTTCGTCAGTCCGCGGCAGCGGATGAACGCGTCGTCCGAAACCACGGGGGCGCTCATGGCGTCTCTCCCTTCGCGGTCTCGATCGGCGCGATGCGCATCGCGGCGCGCGCCGATTCGTCGAGCACCACGCGGTCGCCCGCGGCGAGGCCTCCCGTGACCTCGATCCACCCGTTCGCGCGCGCGACTCCGAGCACAACCTCGCGCGCCTCGACGCGCGCGGCGTCCGCATCGGGAATCGCCACGAGCACGCTGGCTCGCGCGCCGTCGCGTGCGCGGAGCGACTCCTCGGGGATCGCGACCGCCTCGGCCTGCCCGCTCGTTCCCGCGGTGAGGATTCGCACGCGCGCGAGCATGTCCGGCCGAAGCACCGCGTCGGGCTCCTCGATCGAGACCTTGCACTGCACGGTGTTCTTCTGGAGATCGCTCTCGGGAACGATGCGCACGACGCGGCCGCGAAGCACGCGGTCCGGAATCGCGTCGACGCGGATCTCGGCCTCGAGTCCGACCACGATCCTCGCGGCCTCCTTGAGCGGCACATCGCAGCGGACCTGAAGCGATGCGGGGTCGTAGAGCGCAAGCAGCGGGTCGGACTCGCCGCCGACGCGCGAACCCGGCGTGACCAGGCGCCGCATCACGATGCCGGCGGCGGGCGCACGCACGCTGCTGCGATCGAGGGCGAGCACGGCCTCGTCGCGGAGCGCGATGGCCCGGTCGCGTGCGGCGATCGCGGCGTCGACCGCGGCGCGCGCCTCGTCGCGGGCGCGCGTCTCGGGAATCAACTCCTCCCGCGCGATGCGTGCAGCCGCGAGATCGCCGTTGGCCGCTGCGACGCGCGCTGTACGCGCGGTTCGTTCGCTTCGGAGCGACTCGGCCTCCGCCTCGACCGCCTCGGCGCGCAGTCCGAGCCTGCGCGCCTCGCCTTCGCTGACGG
>JBEAQW010000152.1:0-9311 GCA_041163725.1 Planctomycetota bacterium | reverse complement strand
GCGAGTGCGGAGAAGGCCACGCTCGATGCGGCGCCGCACGAATCGTCGTTGCAACCGATCGACGAGAGGCCGTCGCCGCACGCGGTCAGCACGGCCATCACGGTGTCGGTCGACTGCGCGCAGCTGTGCGCGACGAACTCGCCGGAGTATGGCGCGGTGAAGCGCAGGTAGCTCGTGCGGCTGATGTCGTACAGGATGCCGCCGCACTCGGTGGTGAGCGTCGGCGCGGTCGAGTACATGGTGACGGCGTTCGCGCCGATCACCGCATCGGGCGGCGTCGCGCAGGTGTCGACGGGCGGAGGCACGAGTTCGATCGAGAGCGAACCCTCCGCAGGCGCGGTCGATGCACCGAAGCCGCCGACCGCGATCAGGTAGGTCTGCCCCGCCTGGAGCGCTGCGTTCAGCGAGCGCCCGGGGTTGCCCGGATAGAGTCGGCTCGCCCAGAGTCCGCTGCCACCGGCGAACGCGCAGGAGTCGTCGTTGTAGCCGAGCACATCCCAGGAGAGGTCGGGACCGAGCGGACAGTCGATGCCGAGCGCCATCTTGGTGTCGACGCTTGCGCCGCACACGCCGATGACATACTGCCCGGTCGTGACGGGCGTGAAGGCGAACCAGCCGGTGCGGTGGATGTAGGCCTCGCCGAAGCCGTTCGCCGACTGCGAGAGCTGCGCGGTGAAGGTGTCGAGGTTGGCGAACGCGTTCTCACCGAGCGCGACCGGCATCGGCTTCGCGCAGGTCGCTCCCTGCGCGAGCGATTGGGAGGCGACGGAAGCCGCCGCGAGCGCGGCGACGGCGAGAACATGACGATGGGACATCGGGGCACCTCTGCGCGCACGCGGGACGACGCGGGCGCGACGCAAAGAAACATTGCCGGGACATGACGAGCGTCCCGGCGGCAACGGAACAAATATGCCGCGGCACACGGCGGAAGCCACCCTCCGACGACAATCTTGAGTCCGCGGAAGCCCATCCGCCGTGCATCGGGGGTATTACAGGGCGCGACCGACTTCGGAGCCGACGCCGAATCGGACGCGATGCCCGAGGGGCCTCACGCGTCGGTGCGCGGTGCATTCCCCCCCGTTGGCAGGACGCAGCTCCGCGCATTGGGTCGAGCCGGTCCGAAGCGTCGGGATCCGCTTCCGCCCTGATGCCGGCGGGTGCAGCTTCGCTGTTCCCCGCATGCGCGGCCAGGCGCCGCGTCGCGCCATGTCGCGCTGCAGTGGCGCGTCGTGAATCCGTAGCCCGCGAGATCAGTCGGGAATCGGCGTCGTCTGCACATCCTTCGGCTTCGACGCGATGACCGACCACGAGACGGACGCCTTCGAGGGCTTGCCCGCCTGCGTCTGGCCCAGAAGCTGCACGGTCCACTTCAGGAAGCCCTGCGGGCGCTCGTCGGTGGTGAACTTCGCGTCGGTCGCGAGCGGCTGCGAGAGGTCCTTCAGTTCGATGCGAATCTGCTCGTTGCGCGAGACGGGTACGCGGTCGACGAGCTCGACCGAGACCGGCTGCGGATTCGTGCTCGCGAGATCGACGCGGAAATCCCAACGCGTCTCGTCGGACTTGCTGAACACGCCCGTCTCTCCGGTCGACTTCTTCACGAGTACGCGCTTCGCCTCGACGCGCGGATCGGTTCCGAGCCAGAAGGTCATCTCGGCGCCCGCGGCGAGATTGGGAAGCACGGTGCTTCCCACCGAATCGCCGCCGAGGAAGACCGTCGCCGGACCCGCGAGGAACTGGTAGCCCGAGTCGTTCGCCGCGATGGCGCGCAGGTACACGGCGCTCTCGACGAGCGGGCGCGCGACATGCGTGAAGGACGGCTTGGTGTCGATGGTGGCGATGCGCTGGCGGCGCGCCCGCTGCGCATCGCTCGCGACGCTGATCGCACGCGGGATCGCGTACGAGACGACGGTACCCGAGCGCACCGCGCGCGAGTCGTCGAACGCCGCCTTGTACGCGGCGTTCACGGGCATGTCGGCGGCGCCGCCGGTGAAGCCGACCGCGCCCCCGCTTCCGCCACCTTCGCCGCCCGGCGCACGGCGCATGGCGCGATCCGGCCGCGGTGCCGCAGCCGCGTCGTACATGGCCTCCATCGCGGCGACAGCCGGCGGTGGGACGAACACATCGACGAACGCGGGCGCGATGCTGTTCGGCGCGGCGCGATTCGTCGGCTGCGCGGTCGAGAGCGTGAGCCGGACATCGTTCCAGTCCTCGCCGGTCGACTGGTGGATCTCGGCGTCGTACTCGATGACGAGCGACCCGGCGTCGGCGTCTGCACGCACCGCGTAGCGCGGCTCCCAGCCCGCGTCCTCGACGAGGTAGCGGAGCGTCACCTCGGCGGCATCGGCGATCGACTGCCCGACGCTTACGACCGCCGTACGCTCGAACTTCGTCTGGCCGCCGAGCGCCTTCACCTTCGCGGTGAGCGCGTTGAGCTCGTCGGTGTTCGCGCGCGTGTCTGCGTCGAGCGCGATGCGGTCGGCGATGAGTTGCGCCTGCGTCGAATCGATGAACGCGATCTGGCGCGCGAGCGCCTCGGGGTCGAGGTCCTTCGAGCCGAAGTCCTTCGCGCTCTCGGTCGCGGTCTTCTGGCGGATCGCGTTCAGGAGGGTGTAGCGGTCGTTGATCGCGGCCATCTTCATCGCGAGCGCCTCACCCTCGCGGCGCGCGGCCTCGAGCGCGGCGATCGCGTCGCGCAGCTCGGGATTGTTCGTCACATCGCTCGTGGTGAAGCTCTCCTCGAACCGTACATCGAGAAGCTTCGCGCCACCGCGCGCGCTGCGCACCGTCGCCTGGAGCGACTCGGGGTCGAGCGAGAGCGGCAGGCGCTCGAAGCGCAGCTCGAAGAGCCCCTCGCCGGCGGGCGACCGCGCGATGCGCGAGATCATCGCGCGTCCCTGGTAGAGCGTGACCTCCTCGATCGGCGCGGTCACGGTGATCGACTCCGCGACGGGCTCCTCGTCCCGCATGCGCGCGGGCGCGCCGGCCACGGCAGGGGCGCCGGCGGCGAGGACCGCGAGCGTCAGGATGCACGGGATGGCGGTTGGGATGAAGGCCGGGATCGCGAAAGACGGGTTCGAAGCGTGGCGCATGGGGGCAGCGTATGGCGAGCGCAGCAGTCCGTCTCCTCCACGCCTTGCGGAATGCGAGGCGATTTCGGACGAGCGCGGGGTTTCGTTGAGAGATCGCACGCGGCCACGCGGAAGCCGATCGAGGAACCCGCCCGTCCCGCGGACCTCGGAACCGAGGAACCATGTCGACCCGCACCCCGATCCGCGGCCACGCCGCCCCACTCGAACACGCAAGCCGCACCCTGACGGGCCCGAGCGTCGCCGGACAAGCGCGCCGCGGAGGCGGATCTCCATCGGGTGCTCCCCGGGACCACGCCACGCTCGAGTCCTGGTCCTCCCGGCTGGACCTGCGCGGCATCCGCGAGCGATTCGGCTCGTGCCTGTGGATCCTCAGCCAGGAGCAGCTCGAGGCGAACCTGCGATCGTGGGCCGCACTCGCCGGGCGCGCCGACCGCGTCTGCTATCCAGTCAAGGCGAACCCGTCGCCCGCCGTGCTCGAGATCCTCGCCGCGCTCGGCGCCCGCGCGGAGTGCGCGTCGCCCGGCGAAGTCCTGCTTGCACGTCTCGCCGGCTTCGCCGCGGAACGGATCGTCTACGGCACCCCCGCGCCCGATCTCGCGACGGCGTGGAGCGTGCTCCTCGAGGGCGGCACGGTCGTCGTCGACTCCGTCGAGTTCCTGCATGCGCTCGACCGCCATGCGGCCGCGTCGGGCGTGCCCGCGCGCACCGGCCGCGTCTTCGTGCGCGTGAATCCCGCGATCGACATCCGCTATCGCCGCGACGAGTCGTGGAGCGAGCTCACCGCGCATGCGCGGCGGACGGGCAAGTTCGGCATCGCCAGCGAGGAGCTCGTCGATGCGCTCGCGGGCCTCGCCACGATCCGCGTGTCGGGCCTCCACGCGCATGTCGGCACGCAGATGGATCACGCGGCGCCCTTCACGGCGCTGGCGCGGCATCTCGCGGAACTCGCCGAATCGATCGGGGCCGCGACCTCGCACCGGATCTCGGTGCTCGATCTTGGCGGTGGACTGGGCATCCCGTTCACGCCGGCCGACCGCTTCCCGTCGATCGATGCGTTCGCCGCATCGCTCCGCCCGCATCTCGATGCGCGCTTCGAGCACTGGTTCGAGCCGGGCCACGCGCTCGTCGGCAACGCCGCAGCGCTCCTCGGGAGCATCACGGCGATCAAGTCGACCCGCGGTACGCGCTGGGCGATCGCGGACATCGGCAGCGACCAGCTCGCGAAGATCACGCTGCTCTCATGGCGCCACGCCGTGCTCGGTCCGGATGGAGCCGCGCTTCCGATGGATGGCGCGGATGCGCTCGGCGGGCCGCTCTGCTTCTCAGGCGACACGCTGCTTCCCTCGACCGACGCGTCGGGGCTCGCCGTCGGCGACCCCATCCTCGTGCAGCACGCCGGCGCGTACTGCGCCGCGCTCGCGAGCACCTTCAACGGCCGGCGCTCGGGCGGCACGGTGGTCCTCGCACGCGACGGATCGGTGCGCCGGCTGTCCGAGCGCGCGAGCACGCTCGACGAACCGCTCGCGCGTACGCATGCGTGGGGAACCACGGCCGATGGCGGAGGTCCCGGCGCCACGGAGCCTCCCGCGCCACCGCTGCCGCACGATGCGATCGCCGCACTCTCGAGCGGCGTCCTTCGGGAGAAGCTCTGCGAGGAGCGATGGTCGTACCTCTCGGCGCAGCCCGTGGGCGCGCGCGCCTACGAGTTCACGCTCGATGTCTCGAGTCCGGTCGGATTCGTCTCGATGCCCCTCGCGATCCGCCTTGCCGGAGATGCCGCGATCGTGGCCGTGCTCTCGCTGCTCGGCTACACGACGAAGGCGTTCCCGGTGTGGGGCACCGCGCTCGACCTGCGCATGGCGCAGCCCATCCGCACCGACGAGCCCGTGCGCGTGCGCATCGATGTCTCGCACGCCGCCACGCGCGGCGGCACGCACGCCAAGCGGCTTGCGGTGCGGTTCGGCATCCGCAACGGGGCGGGTGATGAGCCTGCAGCGAGAGGATCGTTCGAGATCAGCTTCGACGAGTCGGGCAACGGCTGCTGACCATCCGCGCTTCAGCCGCCGTACATGTCCATCAGCGCGTCGTCGGCCTCGGACTCCTCCGCGCCCATCGCCTGCATGCCTGCGGTCGCGCCGAGCAGGATGCCCGCCGCGATCGCGACGCCGAGCCAGGACCAGAACGCGCGCTCGAACGGGCGCACGCTGCGCTTGGCCTTGCGGTTGAACACGAGCGCCGCCAGCGGAAGCATGCATGCGGCGACCCAGACCGCCGGCGAGAGTCCCGCCGTGTCGTAGGCGATGCCGCACGAGGCGATGAGCGCGGTCAGCGCGCCGAACACCGCCATCACCGCACCACCCGGGCCGGCCGGCGCCGCCGACTCATCGCGTGCCCCAACGAGCGCCCCGAGCACACCGTGCGCACCGAGCGCGCCGAGCGCACCGACGCCGTACGCCGCGACGCTGGCCGCACCGCACATCACCGAGAGCGACGCGAAGCCGCCGAGAGCGGCCAGCGCCGCGAGCACGCCGAATACGACCCACGCGCTCCAGGCGACGGACGAACCGGCGAACATCCAGACGATGCCCGAGGTGAAGACAAGCGCGCCCTGTCCGATCCGACCGGCGACCGTGACCTTCGGAAACTCGACGAACACTGCCGCGAGCACCCCGAGGACGAGTAGCGTGCCGATCGTGCGGAGCATCGTGCGCGGCGCGGCGTCGCGCCCGCGGAAGAGCGACAGCATCCACGCTGCGGCCACGAGCACGGCCGCAACCAGCCCGAGCCGATGCCAACGCTCGAACGGCGCGTCGTCGTTCTCGATCGCAACGAGCTGCCGCGCGATCGCCTTCCAGCCCGGCTCGACGAGGAAGCTCACGAGGAATGCGATGGCGACGGCGGACGCCGTGGCACCCTCGACCATCCAACGGCGCCGGCGAAGTGGACCGATCAGGAACGGTGCCGCGCACAGCACGCCGGCAAGCGCCGGAAGCACCACGACCTCGAGCACATACTGGACGATCTCGTTCATGCGCGGCCTCGCGTCGTGGGCTCACTCCTTCGGCTTCGCGACATCGCCCTCGAGGGCGATCACCATCTTCACCTCGTTGCCGAGCGCACCCTTCGGCGCGTCGATCCCCCACTTCATGCCGAAGTCGGCGCGGTTGATCGTGAAGGTGCACTCGAAGCCGACCTTCTGCCCGAGCGGTCCCTTGCCGATGCCGGTCACGGTGCAATCGGCCTCGATCGGCCTGGTCACGCCGCGAAGCGTGAGATCGCCCTTCACCGTGTAGTGCCGCTCACCGACGCGCGTCGCGCCGGTCGACTTGAAGGTGATCGTCGGGAACTCGGCCTCGTTGAAGAAGTTCGGACCCTGCAGGTTGCCGTCGAGCTTCTCGCTGCCGGTGTCGACCTTCTTCACCTGCGCGGTGACATCGAAGGTCGGTGCGGCGCTGTCGTCGAGCGGCCAGGTCGCGCTGCCGGCGAGTTCGTTGAAACGGCCCCAGAAGAAGCCCGCGCCGAGGTGCTGGATGCGGAACACCGCCATCGAGTGGATGGGGTCGAGGTTGATCGCGGACGGCGCGGTGGCGGCGGCGTCCTGCGCGACGGGCACGGCGGGAGCCGCCGTCCTCATGACGGGCGCGGCGGCGAGTGCGAGTGCGGAAGCGATCGAAGCGGCGAGTAGACCGAGCTGATTCATGGCGGGACTCCTGATGCCAACCATCCTACAGGCGCTTCGCTACGCTGCAGCCATGGCCGTCGGCCCCAGCGCCAATTCGCGTGCGATGAACCCACTGCTGGCGGCGGTGGCGCTGCTCTGCGCCGCGTCGTGTACGCCTGCGCCGCGCGCGCGCGACGACATGCCGTCACGCGATGCGCTGGACGCCATCGCCCAGGCACCCGCATCGTTTCCCGGCGACTGGCTCGGCTGCTGGCATGGCCCGCTCGAGATACTCGGCCCACGCGCAAGCGCGGGCGAGGTGACGATGGAGCTCACGGTCGAGGCGACGGACGATCCCGCGCGCTACCGGTGGACGGTCGTCTACGAGGACGCGTCGGAGCGTCAGGTGCGCGCGTACGAACTCGTCGTGCGCGACGCGGCGGAGGGGCGGTTCGCGATCGACGAGCGCAACGGCGTGGTGCTCGAGGCGCGCATGATCGCGGGTGTCCTTCGCAGCTGGTTCACGATCGCGGGCGTGCACATCACGACGCGCGAGCAGCTCGTGCGCGACGCCGACGGCCCGCGCATCGAGGTCGAGATCGTCTCCTCGTCGGACCGCGACACCGTGAGCACCGGCCCGAACGGCGAGGTGCTGAGCCTCGCGCCCGTCAGCGTGCAGCGGGCGATGCTGCGCCCCGCAGCTTCGCGCTCGCCGGAACGGTGACGCGCCGCATCACGATGGTCTTGTAGCCCGCGCCTTCGTAGAGAACGCCGACCGCGGGCGTGCCGTCTGCACCGTCGGCGAGCCGCACCGGCAGGCTGTACGCGTAGCCACCCGGCTCGATCAGCTGCTTCACGGGCCAGGTCCGTCCTTCGTCGCGCGAGATCCAGATCGTGCCGAGCGCGCGGCGCGACTCGCTGTCGCATCCGGTGAACACGACCGTCCCGTCGCCGAGCGCGAGAATGCCCGCCATGCATGTCGGATCGGGCAGGTCCGTCACATCGGCGAGCCGCGACCAGGTGACCCCGCCGTCGCCCGATACCGCGGTCTTGCGCCGCTTCGCGCCGAGATGCTGGCGGGCATTCAGCACGACCGAGCCATCGGAGCGCTCGAACATCTGCACCTCGTTCGCGAATCCGCGCTCGTCGTTGGGCGCGACTTCGCCGAGCCTCCAGGTATCGCCGCCGTCGTCGCTGTAGGCGGCGTACACGCGCCACCGGTCGAACGGGCCTTCGTTGAACGGCATGATCACGCGCCCCGCGTGTGCGCCGTGCCGCAGTTGGATGCCGATGCCGGGGCCGGTCGCGGTGCTCGTCGCCCCCTGCGCGCGCTTCACGCCACGCGTCACCTCGCGCGGCTCGCTCCAGCTGTCGCCCGCGTCGTCGGAGTGCATCGTGAAGGTGCGGCAGATGAGCTCGCCCTCCGCACCCGTGCCGTATCCCTCGGTCACCGCATGCTCGCCCTGCCCCTTCGGATACGACTGGAACATGAGGATGATGCGGCCCGCACGCTCGCCGGAATGCAGCGCGACCACGCAGGGATTGTTGAGCGAGCGCCCCGGCATGTTCGAGAGATTCCGGTAGGCCGACCATGTCGCGCCGTCGTCATCGCTCGTGCGCATGACGAGATCGTTCTCGCCGACATCGGCCATGCTGCCGCGGCCTTCCGCGAAGGCAAGCAGGCGTGTTCCCTTGTCCGCACGCTCGATGCGCGTGATCGCGGGAATGCGGTAGACGGGGAAGCCGCCCTCGCCACCGGCGAAGACGACGACTGGCTCGCCGACCTCGATCGGCGCCGTGGCGTCGTCGGTCGACCGCACGGGCGTTGCGGCGAGGAGCAGCGAGAGCGCGGAAGCGAGGAGCGCGGAAGTCATGCGACGAGTATCGCACGGATCCGCGGGATGCGTTCCGCGAACCGCTGGATCGCACGACGACCTCGCGTCATGCGCTTGCCTTCGCGCAAGCGACTTCTAGCGTCGTTGCCCCGCGTCGTTCGCGCGGGCCCCGGGTCGACGGACGCACGCACGGTGCGACGGGGAAGGACCCGGGCGATGGGCTTTGCATGATTGGAAGTTCGAGACGGAGGGAGTTCGACATGAAGGCGATTGGAATCTCGGTGGCGACGGCGTTCGTTGCGGCGTCCGCGCATGGCTCGATGGTCTCGTTCACGAGCGATCCGGGGCTCGAGGGCCTCGGTTCGTTCACGGGTTCGATGGAGTGGGCGTATCCGGTCGAAGGAGGCGATTGCGGGGAGCTGGCCATCCGGCTGGTCAACACCTCGCCCGGCGAAAACGGCGGGTTCCTGACCGGATTCGCGTTCAACACGATCTCCGGCCTCGACATCGCGTTCATCACGCAGGGTGACCGGTGGACGGGCGTGGCGGGCGTCGCCGCGGATCCGTTCGGTGTGTTCGACTACGGCGTGGCCCTCGACGGCAACTTCCTCGGCGGCGGAAGTCCCGTCGACGGCATCGCGGTCGGCGGAGAACGGAAGTTCCTGTTCACGGTGTGCGCCGAGGCGTCGGTGCTCGAGGCGCTGCAGGCGTCGGACTTCTTCGACG
>JBEAQW010000151.1:0-6888 GCA_041163725.1 Planctomycetota bacterium | reverse complement strand
CCCCGGCCCCAAGCGCCCCGTGCTCGACGGCATCTTCCTCACGCACGCGCACATGGGGCACTACCCGGGCCTTCTCTATCTCGGCAAGGAATCGATCGGCGCGAAGGAGATCCCCGTGTGGGCGATGCCGCGCATGCGTGCGTTTCTCGAGGGAAATGAGCCGTGGAACTTCCTCGTGTCCGAGCGCAACATCGTGCTCCACGAGCTCGCGGCCGAGACGCCGGTCGATCTCGGCGGCGGCATCCGCGTGACGCCGATCGTGGTGCCGCACCGCCAGGAGTTCAGCGAGACCGTCGCGTTCCGCATCGACGGACCCGATCGCGCGTACCTGTGGATGCCCGACATCGATTCGTGGCGCGAGCTCGATGCGATGGGTACGCGCATCGAGGACCTCGTCGCGTCGGTCGACATCGCGTACATCGACGGCACCTTCTTCGCCAACGGCGAGATCCCCGGCCGCGACATGAGCGGGTTCCCGCATCCGTTCATCCGCGACACGCTCGCGCGGTTCGCCGCGCTACCCGAGCGCGAGCGGCGCAAGGTGCGGTTCATCCACCTGAACCACACGAATCCCGCGCTGCAGCAGGGCTCCGCCGCGTGGCTCGAGATCGACGCCACGCGCATGGAGGTCGCGCAGGAGGGCGAGATCCGGTTCCTCGAGCTTCCGTAGCCGTCGACCGGTCCGTCACGCCCCGCCGGCCGTGCGCGCGCCGATCGAACGACCGAGATCGGCGCCGAACGCGCGGATGTCGCGCCCCGCGTCGCTTCCGGCGAGACCGGCGGGAATCGGCGGCTGCCCGCCGTCGCGACCCATCAGCACGGTCTGCGTCGGATACGCGAAGTCGACGCCGAGCTCCTTCGCGAGCCGCATGACATCGAGCATGAACAGGTGGCGCGCATGCAGCTCGTCGGCCCAGGTCGGCACCTCGAAGAACATGTAGAGCAGCACATCGATGCTCGAACCGCCGAACTCGTTGAGATACACATGGAACCCGTCCTTGCGCGTGGCCGCATGCGCGAGGATGAGCTGGCGGATGCCCTCGCAGAACGCCTCGACCTGCTTCGGGTCGGTCTCGTAGCGCACCGACAGCATCGTGCGGAAGCGGCGGTAGCGGCGCTCGCCGTAGTTGTCGACGCGCGTCTTGACCAGGATCGAGTTCGGCACCGTGACGAGCGAATCGTAGAAGGTGCGGATGCGCGTCGAGCGCAGGCCGACCTGCTCGACGGTGCCCTCGGTGCCCTCGATCACGACCCAGTCGCCGACGGCGAACGGCTTGTCGAGGACGACCGTGATCGAGCCGAAGATGTTCTCGATCGTGTTCTGCGCGGCGAAGGCGAATCCGAGTCCGCCGATGCCGATCGCGCCGAGCAGCGGGCCGATCTCGATGCCCATGAGCGGCGCGAGGTTCACGATGCCCATCGCGAGCGCGAGCACCTTGAGCGTCTTGCGCAGGAGCGGTACGAGGATGTCGTCGACCGTGCTCGCGGTGCGCGTGGCGCGCTCGACGAGCACCGAGCCGATCGCGTCGATGATGCGGAACGCCGCGAGCGTCGCCGTGAGGACGAGGTAGATGCGCGCGGCGGGCGCGAGCACGGTCAGCGCCGTGCCCTCGAGCTTCACGAGGGGAAGGCCGAGCGTGAAGGTGGCGCCCGACGCGACGAGGCCGATCGCGCGCGCCGCCTTGATGAGCAGCTCGTTGTCCTTCGACCCGAGCCGCGCGAGGAGCCGGCGCGCCATGAACCGCACCATGAAGTCGAGCGTGAAGCCGACGAACACGATCAGGCCGAGCGCAAGCCACTGCCAGGTGTCAACGCCGAGGAAGGTGTCTTCCGACGCGGGCCCCAGCCACCGCTCGAGGAACGAGAGGTCGAAGATCTGCGACTCGCGGGCGGGTGTGGCGGCCGTGTTCGCCGCCTGCGAAGCGGTTTCCTGCATGGGGGCGAGTCTACGGGTTCGACGGCGCCCCCGCGAGCGGCTGCGCGCCGGCGTCCGCGGGGGCGATAATGGTGAATCGTTGAATGCGCGTTCCGCCGTGTATCGAATGCGGAACGCGCCGCTCTTCTGCGATGCCGCCCCGAGTTTCGTCGTCCCGACCTCTCACCGGCGCGCCTGGAGTGACCTTGATGGCGAGTTTCCGCGACATGCCCTGCGGCACCGTGTGTGCCCTTGCTGTGGCTCTGTCCGCCGCGCCCGCGATGGCGCAGCAGATCGACCACGCGCAGGTCGCCGCCTCGGCCCTCGAAGCCGATCCCAGCATCGATTTCGACCCGACCTCGGTGCTCGTCCGCTTCGCGCCACGCGCCGACGAAGCCGCGATCGCCAAGGCGCTCGCCTCGGTCGACGGCTGGGTCATCCGACGCTTCACCATCGTCCCCGGGCTCGCGCACATCGCGATCGGCGTCCCGGTCGAGGCCGCGCTCGCCACGCTCGCGAAGTCGGGTGCGATCGAGTACGCAGAGCCTGACTTTGTGGTCCGCACGCAGGAAGCGCTTCCGAACGACGAGAAGTTCAACATGCTGTGGGCCATGCACAACATCGGCCAGACGGTGAACGGCGATATGGGAACCCACGGCGCCGATCTTCGCGGCCCCCGCGCCTGGTCGATGTGCATCGGCGAGCCGGACGAGCTGATCGCGGTGATCGACACGGGAACGCTCGTCGACCACCCCGATCTGGCCGCCAACATCTGGGTGAACCCCGGCGAGATCGAGGGAAATGGCATCGACGACGACGGCAACGGCTACATCGACGATGTCCACGGCTGGGACTTCTTCGCCAACGACAACGACCCGAGCGATCCGGGACACGGAACGCACACCGCGGGCACGATCGGCGCCGTCGGAAACAACGGCATCGGCGTGGTCGGCGTCTCGTGGGAATGCCGGATGATGCCGATCCGCTTCATCGGTCCACTGGGTGGATTCATCTCGGGCGCGATCGCCTCGCTCGAGTACGCGCTTGGGCACAGCGTGCGCATCTCGAACAACTCCTGGGGTGGCACCGCCTTCTCGCACGCGCTCTACGAGTCGATGGCTGCCGCCTGCGACCGCGACCACCTCGCGATCGCCGCCGCGGGCAACCTGGCGCGCAACAGCGATGTGCATCCGTTCTTCCCGGCGTCGTTCAATCTCCCGAACATCGTGTCGGTGGCCGCGGTCGACAACGACGATGCCTTGGCCGCCTTCAGCAACTACGGGCCGACGACCGTCGATCTCGCCGCACCGGGCGTGACGATCTTCTCGACGGACGGCTCCGACTACGGCTTCCGCAACGGCACCTCGATGGCATGCGCGCATGTCACCGGCCTCGCGGCGATGCTCGTGGTCGACTTCCCGGGATGGACCTGCCTCCAGGTGAAGGACCGCCTGCTCGAGACGGCGCGTCCCGTCGATGCGATGCAGGGGCGCTGCGTGACGGGCGGCGTGCTCGACGCGGCGGCCGCGCTCGACATCGAGCCCCCGCCGGCGGACACGGCTCCGACCGTCGCGATCCTCGCACCGTCGTCGGGCAGCGTGTTCGACGCGGGTCAGTCGGTGGCGTTCACCGCGCAGGCCGAGGACGCCGAGGACGGAACGCTGTCGCCGCTCGTCGTCTGGACCTCGAGCCTGCAGGGCCTGCTCGGCACGGGCGAACTGCTCGTCGCGACGGAACTCGAGCTCGGGAAGCACACGATCACTGCATCGATCACCGACAGCGCCGGCAACATCAGCCGTGCATACCGCTCCATCGTGATGGTCGCCATCGAGGTGCCCACGGCTCCCATCGCGGTTCGTGCGACGCGCGGCGCCGACGGTGCGCGAATCGCGTGGATGGACCGAGCCGACAACGAGACGGGCTTCGAGATCCGGCGTGAACGACGCATCAACGGCCAGTGGGGCGAGGCCACGATCGCGGGCTGGGTGCCGAGCGATGTCGAGACCTTCGTCGACGCCAGCCTGCCGGGTGGAACCTACCGCTTCGCCGTGCGCGCCGTGCGTGGGTCGGCGCAGTCCGAGTGGTCGCTCTGGGCCTCCATCTCCCTGCCCTGAATGCCGAACAGCTCGCAGCGACCGAACGAACCCGTACAACGAACAATCACTACATAGTCTTTCAGCCCACGGGCGGACTGCACGCAAGTTGCGGTCCGCCCGCTTTCCTTCTTTCGCGGAAATCATCGGACGAGCGGAGCATTCTCCCGTCGCGCGCGATCGCACGGTGCGCTAGCCTCCGCGGAAACGAGGTCGCTGCCGCGAGGTGGCGCCGCTGCATCCGGAGGATTGGAATGGCCGCATCGACCGAACGACCGAACCGCCCGCTTCTTGTCGGCGTCGACTTCACGCCCTCGTGCCGTTCCGCGCTGCGGAGCGCGATTCGGCTGGGGCGCGAGTCCGGTTCACCCGTCTACGCCGTGCATGTGATCGACTCGCTCGTGCTGCAGGATCTCCGCGAGGCGCTGCCCGACGGCGCCGCGGGGCTCGACACGAAGCTCGTCGAGGATGCGGCGAAGGCGTGGGATGACTTCGTCGCGGAGATGCCCGAGGCCGCAGAGGTGCGCTTCGAGGCGACGATCGGCCATCGGGTCGAGGGCTTTCTCGCCGCGGTTCGCGCGCTCGATCCGCGCGTCGTGGTGCTCGGTGCATTCGGCACGCGCGCGCCGAGCGTGGGCGCGGGCACGATGGCGACCGCCGCGGTGCGCAAGAGCCCTCGCGATGTCCTGCTTGTGCGCGATACGGTGGCCGGAGCGTTCAAGCGCATCGTCGTGGGCATCGATTTCTCCGACACCTCGCTGCGCGCGCTGCGCGTGGCGATGCGGCTCGCGCGCGACGAGGGTGCGACGCTGCATGCACTCCACATCTTCAACGGCCCATGGCACACGCTGCACTACCGCGCTCCCACGCCCGAGGCCGATCCGCGCTTCCAGAAGCAGTACCGCGATGCGCTCGAGCGGCGCCTGCGGGCCGAAGTCGATGGGGCGCGGACGGAGATCGGCACGGGCGCACCCGACGCGGAGTGCGTGGTCGTCGACGAGCAGTCGGTGCGGAGCACGCTCATGGACCAGGCGGCGCTGCTCGGCGCGGACCTGATCGTGATCGGTACGCGCGGGCGCACGAACTTCCGCGACCTGCTGCTCGGAAGCACCGCCGAGAAGCTGCTGAGCGAGCTGGGCTGCTCGGTCCTCGCGGTGAAGCCCGCGGAATAGCCGATGCTCGAGGCGATCGTCCAGTTCACCATCGCGGCGGCTGTCGTGATCGGGGCGGGCTCGGTGCTCGCACGCATGGCCGATCGCATCGCAGACCTCACGGGCCTCGGCCGGCTGCTGATCGGAACGGTCCTGCTCGCGGGCGCGACCTCGTTGCCGGAACTCGGCGTCGACATCAGCGCGGTACGCGCGGGCCTTGACGACCTCGCGGTCGGCGACCTGCTCGGCTCGAGCCTGTTCAACCTCCTCATCCTCGCCATCGCGGATCTCCTGCACGCGCGGCGTGGCGTGCTGTTCACGCGCGTCTCGCAGGCGCACGCGCTCTCGGGCATGCTCTCGATCATGCTCACGGCGATCGTGGCGATGATGCTCGTGCTGCGACCCGGCGACGCGATGACCTTCGGCGGCGTGGGTGCGGGCAGCGTGATCGTGGCGATCACCTACATCCTCGGCGTGCGCATGGTCTACCGAGACCAGCGGCTGGCGAAGATGGGAGCCGAGGTGGTCGAGTCGGTCGATGCCGCGGGTCCGTCGCACCGGCGGCAGTTGTGGCGCGCGATCGCGATGTTCGGGGGCGCCGCAGCGGTGATCTTCATCGCAGCGCCGTTCGTCGCACGGGCGGCGGGCGTGATCGCCGACGAATCGGGACTCGGCGGCACCTTCATCGGAACCACGCTCGTCGCGGCGAGCACCTCGCTTCCCGAACTGGTCGCGACGATCGCCGCGGTGCGCATGGGCGCGTTCGACCTCGCCGTCGGAAACATCTTCGGAAGCAACACCTTCAACATGGCGATGCTTCTCCCGATCGATCTCGCCTCGAACGGCCCCCTGCTCTCGACCGCGTCGCGCACCCACGCGGCGACTGCGATCTGGGTGGTGGTCATCACCTCCGTCACGATCATGGGACTGCTCTATCACGAGGAGAAGCGGCGGCGGTTCATCGAGCCGGACGCGTTCGCGGTGATCGGACTGGTGTTGCTGGCACTGGCGACGGTGTACCTCGCGGGCTCGTAGCCGCCCCGTCCGATATGCGCGTTCGGAGGCGGAGAGGACGGCTGATTTCAGCCGATGCTGAGGTGAATTACAGGATCCTACTGATGGTGTTTCGCGAGAGCCGCGTCCTGCGCCATACTCGGGCTGGCATCCAAGTCGTCGGATGCCGAGTCGTCCAACGGGTCGCACTGGCCCGAACCACCTTCAGGATCTCGAGATGGCAAGTACCTCGATGTTCGCGGCCGCCCTGGCTACATGGGCTGCAGCAGCATGCATCGTTCCCTCGCGCGCCGACATCGGCTTCGCGGAGGCGGTTGCCATCGCCCGCACGCAGTATCCCACGCGTCCCCTGCTCGACATCAGGGCCCGGGTGCGGCGTGACGGACCCGTCTTCACGACCTCCAGCGTGAACAGCTTCGGCACGGTGACCTATCCAATCGAGATCGATGCATCGACCGGGGAGATCGATCTCGGCGAGACCGAGGATGTGCTGCCGCCCGAGGATCTCGAGATGATGGAGGTGCTCGTGCGGCTTCCGCTGCGCGAGCTCGACTTCACCGATGCGCTGCTGCGCGCGCACGCGTTCACCGGTCAGACCGACGCCGATGTCGAGCGGATCTCGCTCCACAGCGCGTTCTTCATGCTCACCTTCGATGTCCGCTACGCCGACAACACGCGCGTCACCGTCGATGCCGTGACAGGAACGGTGTTCGAC
>JBEAQW010000150.1:0-11566 GCA_041163725.1 Planctomycetota bacterium | reverse complement strand
AGTCCGAGCGCGGCGCCGCGTCGCGCGAGCAGCGCATCGATGCAACGGTCGACGAGATGCTCGAGGTCCTGGCGCTTCTCGAGGAGGCGCTCGTCGTGCTCGACCGCGACGCGCCCGATCGTCCCGCTCCGCGCGTATACGGCCGCGCCGCCCGCGCGCAGTTCGATCTCGATCCGAGTGTGCGCATCCGGCTCGTCACCGAGGTTCCGCCGCACCTGCTCGCGCAGGCGATCACCGATGCCAGGAAGGTCGAGACCGAAGTCCACTCCGTCGCGACACGCTTCGGAAGACTCGACGAGATCTCGTTCCCAGGCACGCACGCCAACTACCGGATCACTCGGATTCCGCCGCGGGCGCGGATCGATCCGACGCGCGACCTGCACGGCGGCGCCCCCATCGAGTCCGCCGACTACCAGGAACTCCTCAGGCGAATGCCCCGACCCTGAGGCCCGGACCGGAGTCCGTGCGGGGTCGATACCCCGTTCACCCCTCGGACGGTCAAGTGCCCTGCATCCGCACCCGATCAGCGCTGACGGACGCGGCGATCCGCCGCTCCCGCCCGCTCAGGGTGTCTCGCTAGGTGTCACTGCTCCAACAAGTCCTGGAGGTCCGTATGTTCGCGTTCATCAAGAACCGTTCTCTGTCGGGAAGGATCGTCGCGCTGACGGTCCTGCTTGTCCTCGTCGCCGTCGCGGTCAACTATGTCGTGTTCGTCATCGGCTACCGCGCCAGCGCCGAAAACGCCATGGTCGAGAAGGCCGCGGCCTTCACCGCCGTCGCCGACGAGGCCAAGAACCATGCGAGCGAGCTGTTCCTCCAGAAGTCCATCGCGACCGAGGAACTGATGGCCGAGCTTCAGGAGTCCGTCAGCAAGGGCGGCGACTACTCCGACTCGCGCTTCTTCCAGACCATTCCGGTCGTCGTGGGCTGGCAGACCGCCGACGAGGCCGCGAAGAAGGAGGGCATCCACTTCCAGATCGCCGCCTTCGACGCACGCAACAAGAAGAACGAGCCCGAAGCCGGCTCTTTCCGCGCGAAGCTCCTCGCGCGGCTCGAGGATCAGGTCGCCGCCGGGGGTGAACCCGCGGCACACGCGATCGACCAGAGCACGAACACCCTCCACTACATGCGTGCGATCAAGCTCGACCAGAGCTGCATGCTGTGCCACGGCGATCCGCGGGGCGAGTTCGATCCCGACAAGGACGGGAAGGACGCCCTCGGTTTCGCGATGGAAGGCTGGAAGGTCGGAGGCACGCACGGAGCCTACGAGGTCGCGATTCCGCTCGACGGCGTCGACGCGCAGGTCGCGGGATTCATCTCGGGTGGACTCGTGTGGACGATTCCCATGCTCGTCGTCGGTGCGTTCGGCTTCGCATTCCTGCTCCGACTCACCTTCGGCCGTCCCATGAAGATCATGATCGACCGCATCCGCGACATCGCGGAGGGCGAGGGCGACCTCACCAAGCGGCTCGACGCGACGAACACCGACGAGCTCGGCACGATGGCCACCTGGTTCAACCGGTTCGTCGGCAAGCTCGAGGGCATCCTCGGTGACATCCGCAAGGGGGCGTCGGAGATCGACGCGGGATCATCCCAGGTCTCCTCGACCAGCCAGTCGGTCGCGAGCGGCGCGAGCCAGCAGGCCGCCAGCCTCGAGGAGATCAGCGCCAGTCTCGAGGAGATGAGCGCGATGACCGAGCGGAACGCGCAGAACGCGTCCACCGCGGTCTCCCGCTCCGACGAGGCCCGCACCCGCGCGAACACCTGCCAGGAGCAGATGACGCGCATGAGCGAGGCCATGGGCGCCATCAAGCAGTCGAGTGATTCGATCGCGAAGGTCCTGAAGGTGATCGACGAGATCGCATTCCAGACCAACCTCCTCGCGTTGAACGCGGCCGTCGAGGCGGCGCGTGCCGGCGAGGCGGGCAAGGGCTTCGCGGTCGTCGCGGAGGAAGTCCGCAACCTCGCGCAGCGTTCCGCCCAGGCCGCGCGCGAGACTGCAACGATGATCGAGGAGTCGACGACCCGCGCCGACCGCGCGGTCTCCATCTGCAACGATGTCGACAGCAGTCTGAGGACGATCGTCGACGGTACCCGCGAGGTCAACGAGCTTCTGTCCCAGATCGCAGGCGCAAGCCGCGAGCAGGCGCAGGGGATCGGCCAGATCAACTCGGGTGTCGCCGAGCTCGACAAGGTCACGCAGCAGAACGCCGGCAACTCCGAGGAGCTTGCCGCAGCCAGCGAGCAGACGGCGGCGCAGGTTGCCAGCCTCAAGCAGGTCGTCGGCCAGTTCAAGGTCGGCGGCTGATCGCCGGTTCCACTCCAGGCCGAGCGGCCGAAAGGTCGCCGGAAAGAACACGGGCGTCACCATCCGGTGACGCCCGTGTTCGTTCATTCGATTCCGATGGCGGATGACCCGGCCGGGATCAGCTCAGGCCGCCCTTGAGTTCCTTGCCCGAACCCCACGATGCACGCAGGCGCTCGAGCGAGGAGTCCTTCGCGCGCTCGACCGACGGAACGTCGTTCTTCGCACGGTTGCGTCCGAACGCGGCCGCGAAGCCCTCCTCGCGTGGGCGGCCGGTCGCGCCACCCGAAGCCTGCGGCTCGGGACGCGCGGGCGGCTCGACGAGCGCCTTGATCGAGAGGCTGATGCGCTTCTTGCCCATGTCGATCGAAAGCACCTTCGCGGTGACGATCTCGTCCACGCGGAGCGCCTTGTCGACGGTTGCGATTCGGTCGTGACTGATCTCCGAGATGTGCACCAGACCCTCGACGCCGGGTGCGAGCTCGACGAAGGCGCCGAACGCCATGAGCTTCGACACGCGGCCGGTGACGGTTCCGCCCGCCTCGATCGCCGCCATGGCGGTGCGCGCCGGATCCGTGACGAGCTGCTTCATGCCGAGCCCGATCTTCGGAGGAGTCGCGGTGAGGTCGAGCTTGACGATCTTCACCTGCACGACCTGACCGACCGCGACGACATCCGCGGGGCTCTTCACGCGCTCATGCGAGAGGTCGGAGACATGGATGAGGCCATCGACGCCGCCGATGTCGGCGAACGCGCCGTAGCTCTGCACGCTGGTGATGGTCGCGGTGCGCGTCTGTCCGATCTCGAGCACGGCGAGCAGCTTCTCCCGCTGCTCCGCGCGCTCCGCGGCGACCACCGCCTTGCGGCTCACGACGAGCCGGTTCTTGTCCTTGTTGAGCTCGACGATCTGCACCGGGAACTTCTCACCGATGAACACCGAGATGTCCGCGACGTGGCGGACATCGACCTGGCCCGCGGGCATGAAGGCGCGGTGATGCGCGATCTCCATCTCGAGGCCGCCCTTGTTCATTCCGGTGCAGCGCGCCTCGACCACCTGTCCGACCTCGAGCGTGCCCCAGTCGGCCTTCTGCACGGCACCCTCGAGGCTCAGGATCGAGAGCCCCTCGAACGGATCGAATCGCTCGACGAAGAAGTCGCGCTCGCTTCCGACCGTCGGAGCCTGCTGGTCACCAGTGGTGAGGAACTGCGCGAGCGGGCAAACGCCCTGCGAGCGGGGACCGAACTCCACGAACACATCGCCGTTGTGCACGCGGATGACGGTGCCGCGGCGAGTCTGTCGGCCGCGGGCGCCCGAGGCGCGCTGCGTGCTGCCCGCGTTCTCGAGATCCTCCACCGACATGCCGCCGAGCGCGGCCTCGATCTCTCGCTCGAGTTCGGCGTCGTAAGCGCTCGCGCGCGGAGTGGGGACGGACGGTTCAGGGGTGTTCGGGTCGGTCGACATGTGTGGTCTCTACAGGACCGTCTAGCGTACCGTGACCACCCGACTCCGCGCAAAGGACCGCGACCGAAGTTCCCGCGAGCGGGGGATTTCGAATGTCGGTGGAGAATCCGAGACGGGCGGGCAACTTCGATCATGCGCGGCGCGGATCATTCCGGCGATCGAAGGCTCTTCCGCATCGGGGTCTGCCGAAGCGCCGAGCGACACCCCGTGTTCCAGCACAAGGTTGGGGAACAGTACGACGGGGAAGCGGCGCATCGGAGCAGCCGGCTCCACCGCAGAGCGGACCAACGGCACGCTCGCGTCGCTCAGGCCCGCGCGAATCGGGCGCTGCGGGCCCGGAGGGGGAGAGAGGGTCGGCCCCGATGCCGTTCCGATTGCGCCGTGAGGCGGGGTCGGAAAGGGCCCGGTCCGAGCAACCGGCCGTTCGGCGATGGTGCTGCGTTGCACGAAGCAGCGCGCCCGACCGACGGACCTGATCGTCCGAGAACCAGGGCTTCCCGCCCATGGTCCGAGAACAAGGCATCGGAGGTCCGACGACCCCCTCCGATGCAATCCTCGCGGGTCGTTATCATCCGCGGTTCCCTCACCTGCGTGCATGCGCCGGCGGGGGACCGCTTCGGCGGAACTCTTGCATCTCGGAGACATCACCCCAATGGCCTCTTCCAATACCTCATGGGGCATCGAAATCGGTCAGTACGCCGTGAAGGCAATCCAGCTCGAGCGAGCCGGAGATGGCGTTCGCGTCCGCGACTTCGTTGTCATCCCGCACCAGAAGGTGCTCACCACCCCCGGACTCGAGGAACCGCTCGTCGAGGGTGGCCAGTCGCAGGCCAAGACCGTGCTCGAGCAGACGCTCGCTCAGCTCGCGAGCCAGAAGCAGCTTGCGAACCAGAATGTGGTCGTCAACTTCAACTGGTTTGGCAACCGTGGCCTGACGCGCTTCGTCAAGCTTCCGCCCGGCGACGCGAAGACGATCGCCGGCCTCGTACCCTTCGAGGCGAGCCAGCAGATTCCCTTCGCGCTCGAAGAGGTCGAGTGGGACTACCACACCTTCGAGGCCGACGATTCGCCCGAAGTGGATCTTGGACTCTTCGCGGTGCAGCGTGACGCGCTCGCGGAGTACCTCTCGCTCGTGAGCGAGACGCTCGGCGTGGAGCCCCGCGCCATCTCGCTCGGACCCGTCGCGCTCTACAACGCGCTCGCATTCGATCGAAACATCGCCGATCTTGGCGAGCCCGTCGTGATGCTCGACATCGGCACCGCCTCGACCGACCTCGTCGTCGCCGCTGGCTCGCGCTGCTGGATGCGCACCTTCCCGCTCGGTGGCCATAGCTTCACCGAGGCGATCGTCGAGGCCTTCGCGCCGTCGGTCGAGCTCAAGTACGCGCAGGGCGACAAGCTCAAGCAGGAGAGCGCCACGAGCAAGTACGCGAAGCAGATCATGGCGGCGATGCGCCCCGTGCTCGGCGATCTCCTCGACGACGTCCAGAAGTCGCTGCAGTTCTACGAGCAGCAGAACCGTGGCACCAAGCTCCGACATGTGATCGGTCTCGGCTCGACGCTGAAGATCCCCGGACTCCGCAAGTTCCTCGGCATGCGCCTCGAGCTCGAGGTCGAGCGCCTCGATCAGTATGCGAAGATCGCGGTCGAGGGCCCCGAGGCCGCCGACTTCTCGGCGCACACGGTCAACTTCGCAACCGCGTATGGCCTCGCCCTCCAGGGACTCGGCCTGGCCACCATCGAGATCAACCTGCTTCCCGTCGAGAATGTCCGGCAGCAGGTCTGGACGAAGAAGACGCGCTGGTTCGCCGCCGCCGCCGCGATCGGCTGCGCCGCGGGCGGACTGATGTTCGCCCGGAACATCATCGACAACGGCTCGGTCTCGAGCCGCGACGCGATCAACCGCGCAGAAGCGACGCTCTCGAGCGCGCGCGAGTTCCAGGGACAGGTCCAGGGGCTCGCCGCGGATGTCGGTGCGACCGCGACGAACATGCTCGCGCTGCTCGATGATCGCGAGGTCTGGCCGTTCATCGTGCACGACGTCGTGCATGCAGTTGCGTCGGGCAACGACGCGACCTCGGTTGGAAGCGATCTCGCGAAGCTCGCGAAGGCGGGCGCGCGCCAGCAGACGCTCCTTCGCGACATGTCGGGTGTCTACAAGGTCAACGATCGTGGCGAGCGGACCATCGATGTCACGCTCAATGTCGAGTTCGTCGGCCTCGACAAGCAGGCGCACCTCGGCTCGACCGTGTGCGACTGGCTGACGAGGAACGCGAACCGCGCCGATGTTCCCTACACCATCGAGAATGTGCAGCCGAACATCGCCGCCATCGTCGACGCGAAGGTCGGACCGAATGGCGTGCTTGCAGGGGCCGCGCAGTCGTCCGAATCCTCGACTTCCAGCGGATCCGGCGCAGGTGCCGGCGGTGCGGGCGACCAGGAGGAGACGCTTTCCGGCGGCTTCACGGTCGGCGAGGGCGCGGGCGGAAGCAGCATGGGTGGACTGACGGGACGCCGTCGTCCGACGGGCGAGACCCTGAGCCGGCCTGGTGGACTACTGGGCGGAACCGGCATGAATGGTGGCTTCAGCGCGGGCGGCACCTCGGGTTCGCCGTACGGCGAAGCGGCTGGTGGCGGCAACAATCCGTTCCAGCGTCAGACCGCTTCCGGCGAGTCCGGCCCCAAGATCGATCTGGACAAGCTTGCTCCGATTCCCGGGCGCCCGGGGATCTATCCGCCGGACAGCACCGTGCATGTCGGCAAGGTGACCTTCACCGTGAAGTTCAAGGACCCCGTCCCGGGTGCCGCGCCCGTTGAGGAGATTCAGTGATGGCACGCAAGCTTCCGAAGCAACTTGAGTCGGTGCTCGGCTGGGCGAAGCAGAATACGCTCGCAGTGGTGTTCTGCGCGATCACCGTCGGTGTTCCCGTGGGCGCGTACTTCGCGGCGGACATGATGGGTGAGGGCGTCCGACAGGAAGCCCAGCGCCGTGCATCCGTCTACCGCGACCTGGCATCCGCAGCGGATACGAATGTTGAACTGCCTGTTCCGGGCGGCGAGCCCGTGGTGCTCGACTCGGTCGCGACCGAGCGCGTCGTGCAGCAGTTCCGCGAGGCGCTCGACCTCTACGCGAAGGACGCTGGCGATGTCTACGCCGCGGCGCGCGCGTTCAATGTCGGGAAGCCGGGTGCGCTCAAGCACGCGCCGGTGGTCGACGCGGCTGTCTTCCCCAACTACAACGCTTCCTCGAGCACCGAGGCCGAGCAGGTTCGCTTCACGGTCGCCGACGCGATCGCCGAGGCGTACAACCGTCTTCTGCAGCAGGCCCGTGCCGGAATGCCGCCCGCCGACGCGGCGGTTGCCGCGAGCGTCGAGGCGGCCGAGAAGCGCTATGTCCAGGGCGAACTTGGCAAGAAGTCGCGCGCGGAGCTCGATGCGGAAGCGAACGCAGATCTCCTTTCGCACCTCGGAAAGGTCAGGATCAGCGAGTACACCGAGGCGGCGAAGCGCATCGCGCTCTACGCCGATCTCTCGGCGTTCGAGGTTCCATCGCGCGCCTCGGTGACGGGGCTCTACAAGTCTCCCGCGGATGCTGCGGCCCAGGACTCGGCGCTGTTCGACATGCAGTGGAAGCTGTGGGTCGCGACCGATGTGATGCGGGCGTTCGCGTCCGTCAACTCCTCCGCCGACTCGGTGCTCCAGTCGCCGGTCAAGCAACTCGTCTCGCTGAAGGTCCAGTCGCTCCCGAAGGCCGCGTCCACCGGAAGCGGTCAGGCGATGGCCATGGGTGGAGGCGACATGTCGGGCGACGGATCCGGCGACGGATCCGGTGACGGATCGACCGACGCCGCGCCTGCGGCTTCCGGCGGTGTTCCGTTCATCGATCCCAAGCAGGAGGCGAGACTCGACTTCAGCCAGCGGTTCACGGGGCGCGTCAGCAACGGCGTCTACGACGTCCGCCTCGCCGATGTCACCTTCATCGCTGAGACCGCGAAGCTTCCGGAGATCTTCAACGCCCTCGCGCGTGAGAACTTCATGACCGTGACGAATGTCAGGCTGAATACGGCTGATCCGTTCCTCGCGGCCGCATCGGGCTATCTCTTCGGTCCCGAGCCGGTGAGCCAGGTCACGATGACCGTGGAGTCGGTCTGGTTCCGTGACTGGACCGCCTCCCACATGCCGGCGTCCGTTCGTGCCGCCCTCGGCGTCGGATCGGCGCCAGCCATGGGAGGCGACGACGGATCCTCCGATGGCATGAGCGGCTTCTGAATCGCATCCTCGCAGTGGATTGGATCGCTACGGCGGTCCTCCCCCGACCCTCGCAAAGCACACCGGCTTCACGGCCGACGCCAGACAACCCAATCGGACCAACTCATGAAGAACAAGGGCATCCCATTCATCGAGCAGCACATCGAGAAGTTCGTGCTCGGAGCGACAGGCGTCGTCTTCTTCAGCGTCGTCGCATGGCAGGTCCTCGGCTCGCACAACGATGTCACGCTCGATGGACGCGAAGTCCGTCCGAGTGAGATCGACGATGCATTGGCGCGTCGTACCGAGACGCTCCGCCAGAGGCTCGACGCTCCGGCTCCTTCGCTCTCGGAGAAGCTCGAGGGGCGTCTCGCTCCGCAGTCTTCGTCCTACGCGGCGAAGCTTGGGACCGACATCGGCCCCGCCGGAACGCTTCCGGCCATCGAACCTCGCCTCGCCGCGGCCCTCCAGTCGGACGGTGCCATGTCGGGTAAGCCGTTCCATGTGCCGCAGTTCGCCGGGTTGGCCATGCGCCCGGCCCTTCAGCTCTCCGACACCCTCGACGAGACCGCCGTGGAGAAGAACGAGGAGCTCAAGAGTCTCCTCTCGAGCGGATCCGGATCGAACGATGTGACCTGGGTCGTGCCAAGCGCCGTGCTTGACGTGGCGCAGGTGCGGCAGGAGCTCGCATCCGGAAAGTCAGGCGCGGTGATCCCGCCGTTCTGGTACCAGAATTCGGTCTTCGTGATCGACATCGAGTTCGAGCGCGAGCGTCGTCTCTCCGATGGTGGCTGGGGTGAACGCGAGATCGTCATGCCGCTTCCCGGGCAGTTCTCCTTCCGACCCGAGATCGCCAAGGGTGCCGATGCCGGGCTTCGCGACTCGGCGTTCAACTATCTCTCCGACATGGCGTCGCAGCGCGCGATCCTTCAGCCCGAGTTCTTCCCGACCAAGGGTTCGAAGTTCAATGCCGGCCTGGTGCTCGAGGACCGTGATGAGGGTGAGGCCCGCTCCGAGGATCCGGAGCAGGCCCGGCTTCAGGACGAGATCCGTCGTCTGCGCAAGGATGTGACTCGTTTCACCGTCGATGTCACTCGACTGAAGGAGGATCTCGATGCGATCGGCGGTCCGCTCGAGGACACGACGAAGGAAGACAAGGAACGCGAGGAGCGCCGTCGCCGCGACGAGGAACGCAATCGCGGTGGAAACAGCGGTGGTGGTGGACTCGGCAAGCCGGGTGGAGGCCTTGGCGGTGCCGCTGGCGGCATGGGCGAGGGCCGACGCCGTCCCGGAGACGAGGCCAACAAGGAGCGCCGCATCAAGCTCACCAAGACCTTGAAGGAGAAGGAGCGTCGCCTCACCGCGGCACAGGACGCGCTTGCGAAGAAGCAGGAGGAGGCGGGTGTCGCCGCCACGCAGGCGAGTGAGCCGGCCGATGCGGGAACGACGAACCTGGATAAGGCCGAGTCCATCATCGTCTGGGCGCACGATCTCGGCGTTGCGCCGGGCGAGCAGTACAGGTACCGCGCGGTGGCCAAGGTCTACAACCCCTTCTTCACCTACGGGTCCCTTCTCGTCAGTGACCAGAAGAAACTCGCCGAGGATTTCACGATCGCGACTCCGGTCTCCGACTGGAGCGATCCGTACCGCGTGACGCCTCCCGTCGAGTTCTTCGTCGTCGATGCACAGGCGGGGGAGGGCCGGCTTGGAACTGGTCAGGCGACCGTTGAGGTCTATCGCTATGTCGACGGGCAGCGGAGGGTCGAGCGATTCGTGGTCCAACCGGGCGACCTCATCCGTGGCCGCGCCGATCGATCGGGAGCCGACTTCGGAACGGGCTTCTATCTTGTCGATGTATTCGCGGATCCGTCGATTGAGCGCGGGGCGAACGAGCGCCGGGCCGTGTCCGTTGCGGTCGTACAGAACGCGTCGGGCGATCGGTATGAAATCCGTGTCCCACGATCGGATGCCGCGGATGGACGCCGTCGGGATCTCATCGACGAGATCGAACTCGCGAAGGACGCCGGCGATTCAGAAGACCCGACCGAGGCGCCCAAGGGCGGAAGCGGACTAGGAGGCGCGGGCGGCGTTGGGAACCCCGATTCGCCGTATGGTCCTGGTGGTCGTGGCTGAGTGCGAAGCTTGCGACGACTGAAGACGATCCACCTACATCGATCGCCGTGGCAAGCCGCCACGGCGATCGTCCTTTTCCCGAGAGCAGACTCGTGCACGACTGAGTGGATTGTGGATAAGCCACGCCGGTGGTGGATAATCTGACGCGGTGAGGACTCTCAGCGGCCAAAACCTACGGATAACCTCGGCTCTCGATGATCGCCCGACGCTGGAAATCAACGTTCAAGAAAATTCCGCCCCCACGCTTCCAAGGGCATTGACAGCAATCTTGAAATCGCTATCCTTGCCCCTCCGCAACTCGTCCGAGCAGCGCTCGGGTCCGGTTGCGGAGAGTTCTTTGACAAGTGAGTAGCGTGCAAATTGTCGCGATGCTGCACAGAGCGGCCGAGCGCAAAGATGCCGATTCGACTGGATTTCCAGCGGTTTGCGTCGAGCGTGTCGGAGCGCAGTGCAGCGAGTATCGCACCGAGATATGAGCACCTAGGCGACTGTGAGCGTTTCCGGTTCAACCGGATGCGCTTGCGGCCCCATCCATGCAAAGTGGGGCCATGATCGATTGAGTCTGTTCCTTGGTTTCAAGGCATCCCATCCCCTCGCGGTGATGAGATACCAAGACCACCCTGGCACGGCACTCGGTAGACGCGATCAAGTCATGAAGGGCATGTGACGGATGTCTTGGCGTCAAGAGGCGATGAAGGACGTAGGAACCTGCGATAAGCCCAGGGGAGCTGGTAACCAAGCTTCGATCCTGGGATCTCCGAATGGGGCAACCCGGCTCTTATGAGTCATCCACGGCTGAATGTATAGGCCGTGTGAAGCGAACCTCGTGAACTGAAACATCTTAGTAGCGAGAGGAAAGGAAAGCAACAGCGACTCCGTTAGTAGCGCCGAGCGAACGCGGATCAGCCAGCAGACTGCGCGAATGGCATTGAATGGCCAACCAAAGAAGGTGATGGTCCTGTAACGCAGAAGCTGGTTAGCCCTAGAGTAGGGTCGGACTCGTGAAATCCGGCTTGAACATGGGGGGACCACCCTCCAAGGCTAAGTACTACTTGACGACCGATAGTGAACCAGTAAGGCGACTGAATGATGAAAAGAACCCCGATAAGGGGAGTTCAAAGAACCTGAAATCACATGCTTACACAGCGGTTGCAGCCCGTAAGGGTGGCAGCGTGCCTTTTGCATAATGATCTGGCGAGTTACTCTCTACGGCAAGGCTAAGCCAAACCCTGGCGCAGCCGAAGGGAAACCAAGTCTTAAAAGGGCGTGTAGTCGTAGGGGGTAGACGCGAAACTGCGGTGATCTACCCATGGGCAGGTTGAAGGGAGGGTAATGCCTCCTGGAGGACCGAAGCCGTGAACGTTGAAAAGTTCTGGCATGACCTGTGGGGAGGAGTTAAAGTCTAATCATACCCAGAG
>JBEAQW010000149.1:0-5548 GCA_041163725.1 Planctomycetota bacterium | reverse complement strand
TGCTCCTCTTCGGATTCTCGCTCGCGGTGAACCTCGTCCTCGCGGCGCTCGACAGGCCCAACCCGATGTGTGCGGTGGCCGCGACCGTGGTGCGCGAGTCGATGCGGCTTCGCATCGCGGTGGCGTTCGCGGCGCTCGCCGTCATCGTGATTCCGCTGCTTCCCCAGGCGATCGACCCCGCGACGCCGCTGCGGTACCAGGTCCAGACCTTCCTGTCCCGCGCCCTCGACACGATGTACATCGTGTGCGCATTCCTCACCGTCTTCCTCGGTTGCGCGACCGTCGCGTTCGAGATCCGCGACCGCCAGGCGTGGACGACGCTCACGAAGCCCGTGAACCGGCGCGCATGGCTCGCAGGCAAGTGGCTCGGCATCGTGGCGCTGAACGCGTGCGTGCTGCTGACCTGCACGGTCGCGATGTACGCGTTCCTCGCGCAGGTGCGGTCGCGGCCGCCGCAGGACATCTTCGACGCGATGGCGGTCGGCGAGGAGGTGCTCGTCGCGCGCGAGGGGGGCACCCCCGACTACGAGCGGCTGTCGCGCGAGGCGCTCGACGGCGAGATCGACGCCCGCATGAAGGCCGATCCGAACATCCAGGCCGATCTGCGCGAGAAGGTGCGGAGCGAGGTCGAGATCCGCCGCGCGCTCGCGAAGGGCATCCTGGAGGAGTACGGCAAGAGCCAGCGCACGATTCCGCCGAACGAGGAGCGGGTCTACCGGTTCAGCGGTCTGTCGGAGCAGCGCAGGCTCGGCGGCACGCTGACGCTCCGCTACAAGTTCTACTCGGGCGAGAGCGATCCGCACGCGATGTATCCGATCATCTTCCTGTTCGGATCGGGCGACGGGCAGCAGTGGATCGACCACAGCTTCACGGCCGCGCAGTGGAACATCGTGCTCGTGCCCGCGGAGTCGATCGCGCCCGACGGCACGCTCGAGATCCGGATCCAGAACCTGCAGTACAACCGGAACGCCGGACCCGGCGATCCGCCGTTCCTGCCGGGGCGGTACCACATCGCCTTCGACCGCGACGGCCTCGAGCTGCTGTACCGCGTGGGTGGCTTCGCCGACAACCTGCTCCGCGCGCAGCTGATGAACCTCTGCAAGCTGTCCTTCCTCGCGATGCTGTCGGTCGTCTGCGCCTCGGTGCTGAGCTTCCCGGTCGCGTGCCTCATCGTGTTCACGGTGCTCGCGGCGGGATCGACGGGCTCGTTCCTCGCCACCAGCATCGACGAGTACTACTACCGCACCGACCAGGTCGGCGTGAAGATCTTCGAGGCGATCGTGAAGTCGATCGCGACGGCGACGGAGTTCGCGCTGCGATCGTTCACCGAGGCGCGTGCGAACGGGCCGCTCGTCGAGGGTCGCGATGTACCGTGGTTCGCCGTCGGGCGAACCTACCTCCTCATCGGCGTCGCCTGGAGCGGAGCGCTGTTCGCGCTCGGCTCGTGGCTGTTCGGCCGCAAGGAACTCGCCATCTACAGCGGGCAGGGAGGCTGACATGGGCGACCGTGCGATCCAGATCCTTGCGCTGCTCGTGGCGGTCGCGGGCTTCACGGCCGCGGCGTTCGTGCAGCCGAAGCTCGTCGAGATGGCGAGCGAGCCGTACCTCGACATCAGCGCGTCGTTGCCGGATTCCGGCGAACGGATCGAGCGGCGCGTGCCCCTTGCGGCGGTCCGCTCGATCGATACGCGGCGCGCGCTGACCGCGGGCCGGGAGGTCTCGGTCTCGTTCCCGGGGCGCATCGACGGGTGGCAGGGGCGCATCGGCGACGAGATCTCGGTGCGATTCGAGTCGTCGAAGGGGCTCGACTCGGTGCAGGGAGTCCTGACGGGCCAGGCCGGCTTCGGTCTTCGCTACACGGACGAGGCCGCCGAGGGCGCGCCCCCGATGGTCGTGCTCGGCACGGCGATCGGTGCGTTGCGCGGGCTGCTCGTCGACTACCTCTGGATCAAGCTCGGGCTGCAGAAGGAGCAGGGGCTTCTCTACGAGGTCATGGCGGACGCGGACCTGATCACCGCGCTGCAGCCGCGCTTCCCCGATGTGTGGGCCTTCCACGGCCACAACATGGCCTACAACATCTCGGTCATGACGAACACGCCCGAGGAGCGGTGGGCGTGGGTCAACGCGGGCATCGCGCTCGTGCGCGACAAGGGCGTGCGCTACAACCCGAACAGCCTGCTCCTCTGCAAGGAGCTCGCGCACTACTTCTCGCACAAGGTCGACGGCTCGACCGACGATGCGCACCTGATCTACAAGCGGCAGCTCGCGGCGGAGTGGCAGTTCCTCCTGGGCGTTCCGCCACCGGGCTACGAGGAGCGGAAGCTCTGGATCCGCGCGATCGCCGATGCGCCCGATTCGATCGAGGCGCTCTACGAGAAGGTTCCCGGCTCGCGCGAGTTCATCGAGTCCCTCGACAAGCGGCTCGAGCCGCTGTCGCGGAAGTTCGCGTTCGCGCCCGACAAGCGGTTCCTCATGGCGCTCGGTCAGTGGATCGCGCTCCGCGAGTCGCCCTATGCGCAGCTGCTCGGGCTGCGTGCGATGAGCGACGACACGGCGGCGCTGTTCGCGGTGTTCGACGAGACCTTCGGCAAGGCGGAGAACCTGCCGGTGGCGCTGCGGATCGTCGCGTTCCTGCGCAAGCGGGTGCTCATCGACTCGTACAACATGGATCCCGCGCTGATGGCGAAGTACACCGAGGAGACGGGTCCCCTCGACTGGCGCCATCCCGCCGCGCACGCGCTCTACTGGGCGCACCGTGGCCGCGAGTTCGGCGAGCACCGCGTCACCGACGACAACGACATCTACAAGGTGCTGAACAACGACCGCACCGAGATCCAGGCGATGCAGTCGCTGGCGCGTTCGGGCCTCGTGCGCTACGACCCGTTCAGCAAGGACAACGTGACCCGTCTCAACGATCCGCGATGGATCAAGGTGATCGACCGCTACTTCGAGATGCTCTACACGAAGCACTACGATGTGCGCGGCGCGGGCGGCGACACCTTCACGAACTTCCACGAGAACTTCATGAAGCAGGCGGTGCGCGAGCTCTACCGCTCGGGCGATCTCGGCGGCGCGCAGGAGATCCTCGACAAGCTCGACCGGCTCTACGGCCGCGGATCGTTCAACGAGAACTCGATCTACCACGTGCCGCTGGACGAGTTCGTGAAGCAGGTGACCTACGGCGAGTACGACATGCAGCCGGAGGTCGCGCGCAGCGATGTCTACGCCGCGCTCGAGCGCGGATTCCGCGAGGGGCTGCTGCTCGACAACGAGGAGGTCATGAAGGACGCGCTCGACTTCGCGCGCGACCTCACGCGCTACTTCCGCGAGTCCCGGTACAACGACTTCGTCAACCGCTTCGGCGAGGGGCGCATGAAGGACCTGCTCGGGGAGCTCGACCAGTCGATTCCCGCGGTGCTCACCCGCATCCTGCTCGACCCGACGCAGCCGCTGCTCGACCGCCTGATCATCTTCCGCAAGGCGCCCGACGACATCCGCGCCCTCGTCTACGACGAGGTGAAGCCCGTGCTCGAGAAGGAGTTCGATCAGAGCCAGCTCGCGTCGTCGGCCAACCTCGACTTCGCGCGGCTCGCGCCCGAGCCCGCCGGGCTCGCGGAGGTCCGGCGCGCCCGCGCCGAGGCCGCAAAGCGCCGCAGCGAGGAGGAGGCTGGTCGCAGCGAGGCGGAGCGCAAGTAGCGTCGGCTCGGGTAGATTGCGCGCATGCGCATCCCTCCCGCGATCCTCGCCATCGGACGAAACTACGCCGACCATGCTGCCGAGATGGGCGGCAAGACCGACGAGCGCCCCATGGTGTTCATGAAGAACCCCGCGAGCGTCTGTCGTAACGGCGATGAGATCGTGATTCCCCCGATCTGCAGGGAGCATGGGCCGCAGGTCGACTACGAGGGCGAGCTCGCGATCGAGATCGGTCGCAACTGCCGCGATGTCTCCGAGGCCGACGCGCTCACGGTCATCGCCGGGTACCGCGTCGCGAACGATGTCAGCGCGCGATGGTGGCAGAAGGACGGATCGGGAGGGCAGTTCTGCCGCGGCAAGAGCTTCGACACCTTCTGTCCGCTCAGCGACATCGTGCCCGCGGGTGCAATCGAGGATCCGCAGGATCTCGACATCACCACCGTGCTCAACGGCGAGACGGTGCAGAAGGCGAACACCGCGCTGATGGTCTTTCCGGTGCGGACGCTCATCGCGGAGCTGTCGCGCGGCATGACGCTGCTCGAGGGGACCATCATCCTCACGGGTACGCCCGCGGGCGTCGGGGCGGGGCGCACGCCGCCGCTGTTCCTCAGGAACGGCGACACGGTCGAGGTGCGTATCTCGGGCATCGGTCACCTCGTCAACCGCGTGCGCGAGGAGTGATGCGGGTGCGGTCGGGCGCGCGGCGCGGAACGCCCAAAGTTCTGCGTGTCTCGTGCATTCTCTGTCGATAGGTCGGAGCGGGCGCGTCGTGCGCTCCGCTGTCTGCGTGCCCTGACCCGCGTCTCCGCGGCAGGGGCCGCTGCGGTGGTCGTTGAGTCGACGAGGAGTGCCGAAGCCATGGTCCGAGCGCATCGCAAGAGAACGGGTCGGTCGAAGCCGTCGATGAAGGGTTTGGCCGTGCTCGCCGCCGCATGCGTCCTCGCCGCCGCGTGCGAGCGCGAGGAGATCCGCTCCTACCGCGTGGCGAAGGAGGTTCCGGTTCCAGGCGGCGCGATGGGAGCAACGGGCGCGGCATCGAGTGGCGTCGTGTCCGGCGGCTCGGCCGATGGGACGGGGGGCGGCTCCATGGCCGAGCGACGACCCGAGGCGGAAGCCGAGGTCGCGTGGGTGCTCCCCGCGGGATGGAAGGATGTTCCGTCCGAGCAGCCGATGCGGCTCGCGACCTTCGATGCCGACGGCATCGAGGTCGCGCTGAGCGCGTTTCCCGGAAGCGTCGGCGGCGATCTCGCGAATGTGAACCGGTGGCGCGGCCAGCTCGGACTCGCACCGATCGGGCAGGCGCAGCTCGAGCCCACTCTCGCGCGACGCCGTGTCGGCGGGAGCGATGTGGCGACGCTCGTGATCGAAGGGAGCGATGGCCAGGCGATGCTCGCGGCGATCGTTGTTCCCGGCGACGGCAAGACCTGGTTCGTCAAGTCGATGCTCGATGCCGCGAAGGTCGGCGCGATGCGTCCCGGATTCGATGCCTTCGCGGATTCGATCCAGCGGGGTGCGGGCTCGGGCTCGGGTACGGGCGGCACGGGAGGCCCCGCGTCCGCCGAAGCCGCGTCGTCGAACAGGGCGCTGGACACTGCCGCATCGACCCTTCCCGCGGGCTCGATCGATGCCGCGCTTCGTGCGTTCGTTCCGCCCGCACACTGGACCGTCGAGTCGCAATCCGGCGGGATCGTCGCGGCCGCCTACTCCGCATCGAACGGTGGCGGGGGTGCACGCATCACCGCGACTTCCCTCTCGGGTGATGGCGGCGGGGATCTTGCGAACATCAACCGATGGCGTGGCCAGCTCGGGCTCTCGCCCGCGGCGACGCTCGGCGAGGTCGGTGCGATCGACC
>JBEAQW010000148.1:0-13039 GCA_041163725.1 Planctomycetota bacterium | reverse complement strand
TCGCCGAGGCCTGGTGGATCTACGCCGCCTTCGTCGCGTTCGTGATCGCCATGCTCGCGCTCGACCTCGGCGTCTTCCATCGGAAGAGCCATGTCGTCGGGTTCCGCGAGGCGGCCGCCTGGAGCGTCGTCTGGGTCGTCCTCGCGATGATCTTCAACCTCGGATTCTGGTTCTACGCGGGCTGGAAGCTGCCGCAGGTCGATCCCGCGCTCATCGCCGCCGCGGGCTACGACGGCGCGCAGGGTGCGGCGAACGCGCTGTCCCTCCAGTTCCTCACGGGCTACATCGTCGAGAAGAGCCTGAGCGTCGACAACATCTTCGTCTTCGTGATCGTGTTCGGCTACTTCGCGATCCCGCCGCAGTACCAGCACCGGATCCTCTTCTACGGCATCCTCGGCGCGCTGATCTTCCGCGCGCTGTTCGTCGCGCTCGGCAGCGTGCTCATGCAGTACGAGTGGGTCGTGATCGGCTTCGGCGTGTTCCTCGTCGCCACCGGCGTGAAGATGCTGTTCGCCGGCGAGAAGCCGGTCGAACCCGAACGGAATCCGGCGATCAGGCTGCTTCGGAAGTTCATGCCCGTCTCGGACCGCATGGACGGCGAGCGCTTCTTCACCGTCGAGAACGGCCGCCGCGCCGCGACGCCGCTCTTCGTGGCGCTCGTCCTCCTGGAGTTCACCGACATCATCTTCGCCGTCGACAGCGTGCCCGCGATCTTCGCGCTCACCAACGAGCCGCTCATCGTGTTCACCTCGAACATCTTCGCCATCCTCGGCCTGCGCTCGCTCTACTTCCTGCTCGCGGGCGCCTACGACAAGTTCCACCTGCTCAAGTTCGGTCTCGGCGTGGTGCTCGTGTTCGTCGGCCTCAAGATGGCGTGGCTCAACGAGGCCATGGGCGGCAAGTTCCCCGTCAGCTGGTCGCTCTCGATCATCTGCGGCGTCGTCGGTGCGAGCATGGTCGGGTCGCTGGTCTTCCCGAAGAAGCCCGCGAAGGCGGGAGGGGATGGCGCGGCGGGTTGAAGTAGCATGCTCGCATGCTGATCGCCACCCTCGTCGCGTGCATGCTTCCGGCCGAGCCCCCGCGGCTCGAGCAGGGCTACACCCTCCGCATCTACGAGATCAACCGCGAGCTCGACCGCGTCGCGCGCGTGGCCGAGGACGCCACGCCGAACATCGACCGCCTCGAGGACCGCATCGACTTCAAGGACGAGGCCGATCTCGTCGGCGCGAACGGACCGCGCGACCAGTTCGCGGTCGAGGCGCTCGGCTATCTCGAGATCGCCGAGCCCGGCTTCTACACCTTCGAGCTGCGCTGCGACGATGGCGGCATCCTCGAGATCGACGGCACGCGTGTCGTCGTGCACGATGGCGTCCATCCGCCGTCGCCGAAGGAAGGCGGCATCGAGCTCGACCGCGGCCTGCATCCCTTCCGCATCGACATGTTCGAGAACGCGGGTGGCGCGGCGCTCATCCTGAACTGGCGCATGCCGGGCAAGGGCCGCTTCGAGCTCGTGCCCGCCACCGCCTTCCGCACCGAGGCGGGCGTGACCCGGGTCGTCGCCCCCGGCACGAAGGTCTACAAGGACGGACGCGAGAACCAGCGCCCCGGCGACGGACTTCCCATCGAGGTCGCGTATCCCCGCTTCACGATCGAACCGCTTCGCCCCGAGGGCTTCGCGCCGAAGATCGGCGGCATGGCGTTCCTGCCCGACGGCCGGCTCGTCGTCAGCGACTTCGAGCCGATGAACAACGGTGTCCTGCGCACCGAGACGAACGGCACGCTCTACATCCTCTCGCATGTCGTCGACGGCACGCCCGCGACCATCGAGGTCGAGAAGCTGCCCGGCGGCTACCACGATCCCTGCGGCATCGTCGCCTACGACGGAGACATCTACATCTCGCATCGTCCGGGCATCGACCGGCTGCGGGATCTCGACAAGGACGGCGTGTTCGAGACGCACGAGGAGTGGGCGCGCCCCTGGATCGGCGACAACTACCACCACTTCAGCTTCGGCCTCAAGGAGAAGGACGGCTGGATCTACGGAACGCTGTCGACCTCGATCTACTTCGGCAACACCATCGTCGCCGAGGGCGTCGAGGGCGACACGATCGGACTGAACGGTCCGAATCCGCCGAACCGTGGCACCCTCTACCGCATCAACGCCCGCACACGCGAGATCGAGTGGATCTCGGGCGGCTTCCGCACGCCGAACGGCGTCGAGGTCACCGCGAGCGGCGACTGCTTCGTCACCGACAACCAGGGCGCGTGGATGCCCGCGAGCAAGCTCAACCACGCAAGGCAGGGGCGCTTCTACGGTCACTACAACGGCCGCAACAAGTGCCGCGCGTTCCCCGACGGTGCGCCTGCGAGCCTCTACTCGGAGAATCCGCCGTCGCCGCCCGCCGTGTGGCTGCCGCAGAACGAGATCGCCAACTCGCCCACGAATCCGCTCGTGATCCGCGACGGAATCTTCGCCGGACAGCTCTGGCTCGCGGAGCTCACGCTCGGTGGCATCAACCGCGTCTCGCTCGACGAGGTGGCGGGTGAACTGCAGGGATGCGCGTATCGCGCCGGCAATGGACTCGAGGGCGGCGTGCAGCGTCTGATCGAAGGTCCCGACGGCTGTCTCTACGCGGGCTCGATCGGCTCGGGCGGCAACTGGAACTGGCGCGACACCCGCTTCGGCCTGCAGCGTCTCCGGCCGGCGGACGCCGACCTCTTCGAGATCGCACGCGTGACCGCGGAGCCCGACGGCATCCGCATCGCCTTCACCGCCGCGGTCGATCCCTCGTGGCTCGCCGATCGCTCGAACTTCGCGCTCCGGCAGTGGCGCTACGAGGCGACCGCACAGTACGGCGGGCCGAAGATCGACGAGGAGGACATCCGCATCGACGCCGCGCTGCCTGCCGCCGACGGACGGAGCGTGCGCATCATCGCGCCCGACATCAAGCCCGGCCGCGTCGTCTACCTTCGCACCGATCCCACATCCGCCGAGGGCAAGCCCATCTGGTCCACCGAGGCGTGGTACACCATGAATGCGAAGCCCACCTCCGACGCGCCTGCGCGCCCGTACGACGCCCGCCCGATCAAGTGAGTCCACTCATGGTCAACACGAAGTCTGCACCCCGACGCGAGCTCTCGTTCCACTGCACCGGCTGCCTGAAGGAGGAGCTCGCCCGCATCGAGGCCGCATCGCGCTCCGGTTCGCTCTCCCACACGGGAAACTGGACCGCCGGCGAGAATCTCGACCATGTCGCGCGGACCTGGGAGTACTCGTTCGACGGCTGGCCGGCCGAACTCCGGCCGAACTTCGCGATCCGCGTCATCGGACGCCTGATGAAGAAGCGCTTCACCAGCGGGAAGACGCTTCCATCCGGATTCAACTACGGAAAGGCCGCGCCGTATCTCGACCCGCGCCCAGGCTGCAGCGTCGAGGATGGCGTTGCGCGGTTGCGGAACATCCTCGACAGGCTTGATCGCGGCGAGGAGATGCACGCTCCGAGCATGGCCTTCGGCGCCATGTCGCACGAGGAGAATCTTCGGCTCCAGCTCGCCCATGCGCAGCTGCACCTCGGATTCATCTGGTATTGATCCGTCCGGTTTGCCGCACCGCCACCATGGGTTACATTCGTGTTCCGCGTGGGTCCCTGAACACCCGCGCCAAGGCTCCACCATGCTCCAGAACCGAATGCTCATCGCGGCCGTCACCTCGGCCACCTCGCTTCTCCTCGCCACGAACACCCTCGCGGGTGGTGGCTCCTTCCAACTTCTCGGAGTCACGGGGCTGTACCCGTCCGACGCATCGACGGATGGTTCGGTCGTAGTCGGCTACAACACGAACGAGTTCTGGTACTGGACGAGCAAGCAGGGCATGACCTTCATCGGCGGGCTGACGCCGTTCGCCGGTGGGGCGGGTTCCGCCGGCATCAGCAACGACGGCGGACGCATCGGCTACACGATCCTCAATCCGAAGACCGGCAAGTCCGAAGGCGCGTTCTTCGATGTCGCCTCGGGCACGACCACGAACGCGGGCAACTTCGGCTTCAGCTGCGATCTCTCCGCGACGAGCTGCTGGGGACTGTCGGGCGACGGGAATACGATGGTCGGGCTCGGCTGGCACAACGGGTGCGCGGCGCGCGCCTACCGCTCGAACGCGGACGGACTCGTCGATCTCGGCACGCTCGTTCCCGGCGCGCCCTCGCGCGCGAACGCGTGCAGCGCCAACGGCACGGTCATCGCCGGATGGCAGGACACCGCGCAGGGCGCGCGTCAGGCCGCCTACTGGAAGAATGGCGTCGAGAAGTACATCTTCACGCAGACCGGCCAGCCGCTCGGCGAGGCGGGCGTCGTGAGCAACGACGGCAACTGGATCCTCGGCCTCGGCGCTTCGACCAACGGATTCCTCGGCTGGAAGTGGAGCGAGACGACCGGCTACATCGCGCTGCCGGCCTCGCCGATCCCCAACTACCGCGCGTTTCCGACCGCGATCAGCGACGACGGCTCGCGCATCCTGCTCTTCTACCGCACGCCCTTCCCCCCGGCGACGTCGGGCGAGGGCTACATGGTGATCGACGGAACACTCAAGTCGCTCGAGGTGCTCGCAGCCGAGAACGGCATCGCGCTCACGCCCGACATCCACATGGCGCTGCCGCTCGGCATGTCGGGCGACGGCTACACGATCGTTGGCACGGCGCGCACCGCGACGGGAGTCCAGGGGTTCATCCTCGACCTTCCGCGCCCCGCGAACTGCGTCGCCGATCTCAACGGCGACGGACTCGTCGGCGCGCCGGATGTCGCGACGCTACTCGACGCGTGGGGCAAGGCGAACTCCGCAGCCGACCTCGATGGTGACGGCCTCGTCGGCGCAGCGGACCTCGCGGCGATGCTCGATGCGTGGGGCGCGTGCCCGTAAGCGAGCGTGATGCTCGCTCAGCCCCGCGGCGCCCTGCGCGGCCCCTTCGCGGACCGTTGCCCACCGGGACGCGGTCCGCTCGGCTTCGCGCCGAAAGACTTCGTCCCACCATGGCGTGATCCGCTGGACTGGGAACCGCCCGACCTCGGCTTTGCAGGCGAGGACTTCCCGTGAACGGGCTTTCCGCTGGCGGGCTTGCCGTGAGCGGGCTGGCCGAGCGAGGCGCTCTTGAAGCCGGGTGTCTTCTTGCTGCTCTGAGCGCCCGACGCGCCGGGACCGCCCCGCGACGGAGCGGGCCGTTCGAAGCGTTCTGAACCCAGCTCGCGCTCGCGAGCCTCGTGCCCACGATGCGGCTGGCCGGGGTGTGGAGTGCGGTCGGCTCGGTTGGTTCCGCGGGCATGATCTGCACGCGGACGATCTCCGCGCGGTCCAGCCTCACGCCGCGCATCCGCGTGCGAATCACGCGGCGCGTGCGCCGGACGACCCTCCACGCCCGGCATCGGCTGCTTCGGCATCGGTCGGCCGCGTGCGTTCAGCCGCGGACGCTCCGCCGGAGGCATCGCGCGTTCGGGGCGCGGTTCCTCGCGTGCGACGCGCTCCTCGCGCGGCGGAAGCGGTGCAAGCCCGGCCTTCGCCGCGGCTTCGTCCGACTTCGGAACCTCTCCGGGCACGCGGGCGCGCGGGATGTCGAACTTCGTCAGCCGCTCGATCTGGCGGAGCAGGCCCTTCTCCTCGACATCGCAGAACGAGATCGCGTGACCGGACTTGCCTGCACGCGCCGTGCGGCCGATGCGGTGCACATAGGCCTCGGGCTCCATCGGAAGGTCGAAGTTCACCACATGCGTGATGTCGTCGATGTCGAGACCGCGCGCCGCGACATCGGTCGCGACGAGCACGGGCGATCGACCCGACCGGAACGCATCGAGCGCGCGGATGCGCTGGTTCTGCGCCTTGTCGCCGTGGATCGCCTCGGCGCGGATACCCGCGGCCTTCAGCTTTCGCGTGAGACGGTCGGCGCCATGTTTGGTCTTGGTGAACACGACGGTGCGCTCCATCTTCATCTCGTCGAACAGATGGACGAGCAGCTGCGTCTTCTGCGCCTTGAGCACGAAGTAGAGGAGCTGGTCGATGCGGTCGACCGCGCTCGAGACGGGCGTCACGGTCACCGTGACGGGATCGACGAGCAGCGTGTCCGCCAGTCGCCGGATCTCCTTGGGCATGGTGGCCGAGAAGAGCATGTTCTGCCGCTCGGCCGGAACGAGCGCCGCGATGCGGCGGATCGGCTCGATGAAGCCCATGTCGAGCATGCGATCGGCCTCGTCGAGCACGAAGAACTCGATCGCATCGAGGCTCACGAGCCTCTGGTCGAGCAGGTCGATCAGGCGGCCCGGCGTGGCGACGAGGATGTCGAGTCCCTGCTGGATCGCGCGCACCTGCGGACCCTGTCCGACGCCGCCGAAGATCACGGCGAAGCGAAGCGGGGTGTGGCGTCCGTAGGCGGCGAAGCTCTCCGCGATCTGCGCGGCGAGTTCACGCGTGGGAGCGAGCACGAGCGCCTTCGCCTTGCGGCCGGCGGGAAGCTTCGATCCGCGCGGGATCTCGCGCAGCAGGCGGTTGAGGATCGGAAGCGCGAACGCGGCGGTCTTGCCGGTACCGGTCTGCGCGATTCCAAGCACATCGCGCTTCGCGAGCGCAGGCGGAATCGACTGTGCCTGGATTGGCGTCGGGAACTCGTATCCATCGGCGACGAGCGCGTCGAGGATGGGCGTGGCAAGCTGAAGGCTTGCGAAGGTGACCTTGCTGGCGGCGGTCTTGTCGGTCTGCTGCGACTCTGCAGCGTGAGAAGTGGCTGTCGTCACGAATACCTTTCGCCCGACGGCGGATGCCGTGGGCCGAGCGGGCTGGTCCATGTGGCGACCAGATCCGGGGCCTCGCATCGAGGCCCTGCATGAGGGCGAAATCGCGTTCGGACGGATTCGTCGGCGAGCGGGATCGAGCCATTCGGCGCACGCGGAGCGGAAGAACGACAAGTTCGTCCGGTCGTATCGCGTGCTGCCGGCTGATTCCCAGTCTGTTCGTCGGACATCCTGTCCGACCTGAGGTCACCGGCGCAAGGGGAGTATGGTAGCAGATGCGATGCTGTTCGCGTCGGGTCTCGCGGATCGGCCTTGATCGGCGTCTCGATTCGCATTTCGCCGTAGTTACCGGTAGGCAGGCGTGAACACCCCGCGACGGCTTGAACGCCCCCCGAGGAACCACGAATTGAAACCCGCATCGAAGTTCTCCCCGTATCGGCGCACCGCCTATCTCGCCACCGTCGCAGCAAAGCACCGCGCGATCGCAGGGCGGCTCTGTGATCTTCTCGAGTCGGCGTTCTCCGCCGACGACATCTCGATCTACTCGGGGTTCCCGATCGTCGTGCGAGATATGGAGTGGATCGCCGGTTTCGCGATCCGGAGCGCAGGGCCGGTCGCCTACTGCTGCTCCCCGCGCACGCTCGCCGCGATGGGTACGGAACTCAAGCCGTACATGTCCGGCAAGTCGTGCGTCGCCGTCAAGCCGCGCAAGGGCGAGTCGATCGACGCGGTGCTCGAGCTCGTCGGCCGCGCCTTCCACGAGGCGTCGAAACACGGCGGCATGATCTCAAAAACCGACATGAAGAAGCGCGACGCGATGCGCCGACGCGCGGCATCGACGGCGGGCGCGAAGCCCACCCCGAACGCCGCGTCGCCCGCGAAGACCTCACGAACGACCTCGGTCAAGGCGTCCGCGACGAAGTCCTCGACAAAGAAGTCCTCGACAAAGAAGGCCTCGACCAAGAAAGCCTCGACGAAGAAAGCGCTCACCCGAAGGTGAGCGCCTTGTCGGAGTCGAAGTCGGGTTGGAGCGGGACACGCGGCCCCGTGCTCGTCCAGGTTTCAGCGACAGCAGGTCGTCGAGTCCGTGCTGCACTGCGACGGAACTCGGTTCCACGGCATCACCGCGAGCAGCGATGCAAGTGGGCAGAGGCCCGTGGTCCCCGCCATCACGAGGCCCGCGCCCATGAATCCGGGCACGATGAGGAACCACGGCGAGACGAACGCGCCGAGTGCGGTGCCCGTCAGGGCCATGAGCCCGATCACGAGCTGCGTCTGCTGCATCACGCCGAGGCGCGGACGCGAGGACTCGACGACGGTCGGAAGCCCGGCCGAGCGCCACGCCTCGATTCCTCCACGCACGCTCGTCACCGTGACGCCCTGCGTGACGAGCCGGCTGCAGCGCATCGCGGCATCCGCCGAACGGCGTCCGGACTTGCAGTGCACGAGTACATGCTTCGCGCCCAGTGCGGCGACCTTCTCCGGTGCGAGCGTCGAAAGGGGAAGCAGCGTTGCGCCGGGAATCCGCTCGCGTGCGTGCTCATCGGCATCGCGGACATCGACGAGGACGGCTTCGCCTCGGTCGAGCAGCGCCTTCGCGGCGGCAGGGTCGATCTCGGACGGATGCCCGCCCGAGGCAGGCGTGGTGGTGGTTGAGGTGGCCATGGTGGTCATGGGTGGATTCCGTTGGTTGCGCGCTGCGCGGTCGTTCAGGCGTGCGCCGGCGCGGGGGTGGTCGTTGCGGGAGTCGGCTTGCCTGCGGTCTTCGTGCCGGCCTTCACATACGCGCCGTAGCCGCCGGCCATGTTGGTGGTCGTGTACCCGTGCCGCTCGAGCAGGGCGCATGCGCGTGCGCTGCGGACGCCGCCCTGGCAGTGCACGAGGAGTTCGCGGTCCTTCGGCACTTCGGTGAGCCGCGACAGGAGCCGCGTGTGCGCGATGTTCTTCGCGCCCGCGATGTTGCCGGCCGCGAACTCGGTCGCGCGCCGCACATCGAGGACGAACGGCTTGCGGCGCTCGATGTCCGCATCCGCATCGGCCGCCGCGATCTCGCGGGTCGACACCACCTTCGCACCGGCCGCAGCGAGCTCCTGGAAGCGCGACGCGTCGAGGAACCCGACCACGCGGTCGAGGCCGATCCGGACCAGGTCGCGCACGGCTTCATCCACGCGCGCCGGATCGATCACCAGCACGATGTCCTCGTCCTCGGTCACGAACGAGCCGGCATCGGAGTTGAACGACTTCGCAAGCGGCGCAAAGAGCGAGCCCGCAAGGTGCGCGTCGCGGAACGACGCCCAGTCACGGGTATCGATCACGGCGACCTTCGCCGTATCGAGTCGGGCGATCTCGGCCGGCGTCATGGACTTCGGCTTCGGCAGCGCGCCGAGCACGCGCGGTCCCGTCTTGTTGTCGCGCTTCATGCGCGCGAAGTAGAGCGGTGGCTCCGGCTGGCCCTCGAGGATGAAGTCGATGAAGGACTGCTCGCTCGTCGCCGAGCGGAGTGCCGCGTTGAAGCGCTTCTCGTATCCGACGGTCGTCTGCGGCACCGCTCCGAGCGCCTTTCCGCAAGCGCTCCCGGCACCATGCCCCGGCCACACCTGCAGGTAGTCCGCCCACGATTCGAACTGCTTCACGGTCTCGTACAGACGCTTCGCCGAGGGATCGGCGATACCGCGCATGCCCGCCGCACTCTCGAGCAGATCGGGACGGCCGAGATCTCCCACGAAGAGGAAGTCGCCCGTGAGCACACCCATCGGCTCATCCGCGCCGCCGCCGAGGTCGGTGACCTCGTAGCAGAGGTGCTCGGGCGTGTGACCTGGCGTGTGGATCGCACGGAAGCGGATGTTGCCGATCTTGAAGGTGTCGTCGTGCTTCAGCCGCACGGCGTCGTACGAACCTCCGCCGGTCTTCTGGTCGAGCCACATGTACTTCCAGTCGGCGTCGCCCTCGTCGGAGACATAGATGCGCGCACCCTTCTCGGCGAACTCGCGCATGCCCGTGAGGTAGTCGGCGTGGATGTGCGTGTCCGCAGCCGCGACGATGCGAAGGCCGTTCTCGGCGGCGATCCGCTCGTAGCGGTCGATGTCACGCTCGGCGTCGATGACGATCGCCTCGCCGGTCTTCTGGCAACCGATCAGGTAGGCGGCTTCAGCGAGCTTCTCGTCGTAGATCTGTCGGAAGAACATGGGTGGTCCTCTTGCTAGGGCCCGCGAACCGAGGCGGAACCGGATGGTGGCTGGATAGGAGCACGAAAGCGATGGGGAAGATTCGCCGTTCGCTCGAATCCGCGCGAATCAGCGCGTCGCCGGGCGAGCGTCGGGGCTGAGCAGTGACCGCGCCTCCTGCATCTGCGTCTGGAGAGCGTAGGTGAATCCCCGCTGGACGGCCGCGGCCCCCGTGCGCCCCGAGAAGTCGAGTGCCAGCATCCCGACCTGGTAGCGCTCCGGGTTTGGGTTCTTCTCGATGATCCGTCGGAGCGCATCCTCGCATGCATCCTGCGGGCTCGCACCCCTGCGCATCGCCTCGACCGCGAGGTGCGCTCCGAGCGTCCGCAGCACCGTCTCGCCGAGACCCGTGCAGACCGCGCCGCCGTACGGGGCATCCACGAAGATTCCGGCGCCGATGATGGGCGAGTCGCCGACGCGCCCGTGCATCTTGTAGGCAAGCCCGCTTGTGGTCGATGCAGCCGCCATGCTGCCCGCAGCGTCGAGCGCGAGCATCGAGATGGTGTCGTGGTTCTCGATGTTGATGACGGGCTCGTAGCGGCTCTCCGCGCGCCATGCGTCCCATTCGCGCTGCGCCGCCTCGGTGAGCGGGGGGACGCGCACCTCGATGCCGATTTCCCGCGCGAACTGCTCGGCGCCGGCGCCGACGAGAAGCACATGCGGCGTCCGCTCCATCACCATGCGCGCGAGCGACACGGGGTGCGTCACGCCCTGAACGAACGCGACGCAGCCCGCCCGTCCATCCGAAGCCATGATTGCGGCATCGAGCGTGACCCGGCCATCGCGATCCGGGCGCGAGCCGAGGCCGACGGTCATGTCGGGACAATCAAGCTCGACCAAGCGGCAGCCCGACTCCACTGCATCGAGCGCCGATCCTCCAGCGGCAAGTCGCGCGAGTGCCTCGCGGTTCGCGGGCAATCCATGATTCCAGGTCGAGATCACGACTGGCGCGGTCGGTGCCGGACGCGCGTCGCCGCGCGACGCCGCCAGGTTCACGCCCTCCTCCCGATCGGTTCCGCCGCGCGTGGTGCACGCTCCGAGGGCGCCAGCGAGGAGTCCCACGCAGGCCGTGCGCCGGGTGCAGGATGCGGTGGAAGGGAGTGCATGCATCCTTCCACGGTAACGGCCGAGAACCATCACGGCCAGAGCTCCCCCGGCGGTCCCAGTCCGAGGTGGAGTCGGAAGCGATCGTACGGGCGTAAATATCTGACCAGTTGGAACTTGCATCTGGAGACAACCTGAGGCGTTTGCCAGATTCCCGCATGTTTGCATTTGCCACATCTCCCTGTAGTGGCAGGGTTTATCCACTGGAATTGGGCCACCCTCTCGACGCGAGGTGCGTCGGGCTACCGCGGGAGTTCATGCGGCAGGGAAAAAGGGGCCTCCAACGCCGGTCGCACAACGGAATAGAGGAATCCTCGCATGCTCTCGAACCGACTCGCCAAGCACTTCGTCGCCGCTGCAGCCGCCTCCGTCGTGGCTGGAGCCGCCAACGCGGCCATCGTCCACTGGGCCGATGCCAACCTCGTGATCCCCGCCAACATCGACGGTCTCTACATCAATGTCGAGACTCGCGCGACCGGCACCGCCGGCTCGGCCGTCTCTGGCTGGGACATCAACCCCTACTCTGCGACGAGCCTGACCTTCTTCAACGCGACGGGTGCGGGCGTCTTCCGCCTCCCCGGCGCGACGACGCCTTCGAGTGTCGAGGTCGGCACCATCATCGACTCCGCCGGCACCTTCGGCGCTGGCGCCGCCTCGACGAGCTCGGCCGTCGGCGCGTGGTCGCTCAACGCCTCGAACTACTTCGGCTTCCGCTTCGTCGCTGCTGACGGCGGCACCAAGTACGCCTGGGGTCGCTTCGTGATCGGCGCTGCGCTCAACGGCGCGGACCGCATGATCGCGGAGATCGCCTACGAGGACTCGGGCGCGGGTATCAGCGTCGGGGCGGTTCCCGCTCCGGGCGCGATCGCGCTCCTCGGCCTCGCCGGGGTCGTCGGACGCCGTCGCCGCTGAGAGGCGGCTCAACAAGCACTGAGCTTGCATCGCGGGCGCCCTTCGGGGCGTCCGCGGTGTTGTTTTCCGGCGGAGGAGGAGCGGTAGATCTCAAGTATCTGTCGCTGCAGGGGATGCGGTGGCGGCGTCCGGATCTCCGGCGCCATCGGCCGCACCGGGGCCGACATTCGAGACCTCCCGTCGCGTGACGTTCGCGAGAAATCGGTGAGATTCTTCGCGGGTTACATTTGCCAGCGGCTGCGTTGCACGCACATTCGAAGAGTCCCTGTCCGTGTATCCACCGTCCTCGGGTTTCTGTAGACCTGGGGAACCGAGTCCCTTCGGTCGACCCTTCCCTTTTTCGTCGCGATGGCTCAGCGGACGCTGTCTGAAAGGCACGAGATGCTTTCGAATCGTCTTGCCAAGCACTTCGCCGCGGCTGCCGCTGCGTCGGTCGTTGCTGGCGCTGCCAACGCGGCCATCGTTCACTGGGCCGATGCCAACCTCGTCATCCCCAACACCATCGACGGTCTCTACATCAATGTCGAGACGCGTGCGACCGGTTCGTCGGGTGCTTCGACCGCGGGTTGGGACATCAATCCCTACTCGTCGACCTCGCTCACCTTCTTCAACGCCACGGGTTCGGGCATCTTCCGCCTTCCCGGCGCGACGACCCCCTCGAGCGTCGCCTTCGGCACCCTCATCGACTCGACCGGCACCTACGGCGCCGGCGCGGCCTCGACGAGCTCGGCCGTCGGCGCGTGGTCGCTCAACGCCTCGAACTACTTCGGCTTCCGCTTCGTCGCTTCCGACGGCGGCACCAAGTACGCGTGGGGCCGCTTCGTGATCGGCGCTGCGCTCAACGGCGCGGACCGCATGATCGCGGAGATCGCCTACGAGGACTCGGGCGCGGGCATCAGCGTGGGAGCCGTCCCGGCTCCGGGCGCGATCGCGCTCCTCGGCCTCGCTGGCCTCGCCGGCCGCCGTCGCCGCTGAGTTCCGTCGACGACAGCGCGGGAGTTGTTCACCGCGTCGAGTCGAATCGAATAGCA
>JBEAQW010000147.1:0-2545 GCA_041163725.1 Planctomycetota bacterium | reverse complement strand
GCGCGCGCCAGAACCCGCGGCGGTCGGCGCGGATCGAGGCGAGCGTGCGGCCCTCGACGAGCGGCATCATCGAGCGGATCGCCTGGCAGACGATCTCGTTGCCGCGGCCGATCGTGAAGGTCAGGCCGTGGCCCTCGATCTTCGCGTCGGTCCGCAGGATCACATACGCGGCGGAGTAGTCCGGGTCGACATGCACCGCGTCGGAGCCATGCGCCTCCTCGCTTGTCGGGAAGCGGAGGTCGACGATCTCGAAGCCCGTGATGGTGGGGGAAGGCATGATGGGTTCGATCAGCGTGAAGGTTCGGGCAGGCGCTCGCCTGCGGCCGCGCTCTTGTAGCAGGTCTCGACGAGCGCCATCGTGCGCCACGCGTCGTCGAGATCGCTCTCGACGCGCACCTCGGGGTCCTCGGCGATGCGCTGCAGCGACCGCATCGGTCCCGCGAACGCGTGCGGAAACCAGTTCCCCTCGACGGCGATGCGCTCCCATGCGCCGCCTGCGCGCGACACTTCGAGCGTGTCGGGACGACCCGCCGGATAGTCGAGGTTGACGCCGAGCCGCGCGACGATCGTGCCGCGGGTTCCCTCGATGCGGACATGGGATGCATCGTGGGCCGGCGGCGCCGCGTGATGGTGGAAGGTGGTCACGACGGCACGGATGGTCGAACCGAACGACATGGCCGTCGTCGAGCGCGTCTCGGCGAGTAGTGGTGCCGCAGGATGTCGCGCCGTCATGCTCCACACGCGGTCGGGCTCGCCGCAGATCGCCCGCGCGAGATCCAGGTAGTGGATCGCATGCATGAGGACCTCCATGCGCTCCATGCCCTCGAGGAAGGGCCAGGTCTCCCAGGGCATCCGGCACACCACGCGAACCTCGAAGTCCACGAGTTCGCCGATCGCACCCGAGTCGATCAGCGAGCGCGCCTCGCGCACGACCGGCGCGTGGCGCAGCTGGAAGTTCACCACGCATCGAAGGTCGCGCGCCCGCGCGATGTCGCGAAGGGCCGTCGCCTCGGCAAGCGTGCGCCCGAACGGCTTCTGCATGAGGACCGCCGTGCCGCCGGGAATGCGCCCGAGGACGGACGGAATCGCCGCAGGCGGGAGCGCGAGGTCGAGTACCCCGCCCTCCGACGCGCATCGCGCGAGCAGTTCCTCGAGGGAGCCACACGCATCGCATCCGGCGATACCTGCGGCGAGGCGTGCGCGGTCGGCGTCGAGATCGTGAAGTCCGTCAACACGGAAGCCGGACTGCGCATAGGCCGGGAGGTGTGCGTCGCGCACGATCGAGCCTGCTCCGACGATGTAGATCGGGCGTGGGCGCGTTGGTCGGCGGGGGCTGTCCTCTTCCGTGGGCAAGTCGCGCGGAGGATACGGCAACGCGAGACTTGGAGCGCCCCGCGGCCGCCGCCGCCGCATGGCCCCAGCAAAGACACCGCCGCGACGGCTGGTCGCGGCGGTGTGGATGCGATCTGAAATGACTCGTCGTTCAGCGACGACGGCGACCGAGGAGTCCGCCAAGACCGAGGAGCGCGAGCGCGCCCGGGGCGGGAACGCCGTAGACCCCATCGATGCCAAGGCCGGAACCTCCGAACGCGCTGACGCCCGTGACATCCCACGCGAAGGTGTAGATGCCCGAGAGTCCGGACGCGGTGGCGGGGGCCGGCGTCGGCAGCCAGCGGAGCACGATGGCGTCCTGCAGGCTTGTCGGCAGCCACTGGCTGAAGAACGAACTCGACTGCGCATCCGACGCCTGCGACGGCAGCATCGCCATCACGCCGGTCGTCGCGGTCTCGCCGTTGATGAGCCCGATGAGCGTGTCGCGGCTCATGCCCGTGCTTCCGTAGTTCACATCGAGGATCGCGTACACGCCGCTGTAGTAGGCGGGGTTGTAGACATAGTCCTCGAACTGGAACTCGAAGTAGCCCTTGGTCGGCAGCGTGCCGCTGAGGCCTACCGTCGTGAAGCAGCCGTTCACATAGCACTCGCCCGCGCGGGTCGAGACGAACGGTGAAGCCGCAACGGAGGAGAAGCCCGCCGCGCTGAGTTCGGTGCCGGTGGCGTTGACCTGGACGATGGTGCTGGTCACCTCCGCCGAAGCAGACGCGACGATAAGACCACCAAGGGTCACACTGAGCAATGCACGCATGTTGTCACTCTCTCGGGGAAAGGGAATGGGGACACCGGCGAGGGAAGCCAGTAACTGCAGTGTGGGCCGTGTTTCTGGACCTACAAGTCGTTCCCTCGAGATTTGCGAACTTCCTAAAAACCTGCGGGGCGGTTCAGAGGGCGTTCTGTGCGCAAGCATCTGTACTGGCGATGCTTACAATCCGATTGCGCTGCGCGCTCGGTGCCCGTGCGGCTGGCTGCTGCATGGTTTCCAACGCCTACGCCGATAGCCTCACCCCATGACTTTCGCCACGCATCGCGCCTTGACTTCCACCGACCACACTGCCTCCGTGCGCACCCTGGGCCGCTTGCCGCTTCGCCTGCCACTCCTCGCCGTGATGCTCTGCGCCGGCTGCGGGGTGAAGCAGCGTCAGGCGCCAGT
>JBEAQW010000146.1:0-3163 GCA_041163725.1 Planctomycetota bacterium | reverse complement strand
CGAGATTATCACCTCGTCCGCCCCGTGGAACCTGTGCACTCCCTATCGACGCAACTCCCCAATGCCTCACGCGCGACTTTCCGGTCACGCGTTGTTTCACATCCCGGAGCGACGCGATGTCCATCTACGCGAACCACGAGGGCAAGTCAGGTTCCGATTACCGTCCCGAGAGACGAATCGCGGACGGAAGTGGATCGATCTCCACCATGCATGATCAGCATGATCGGTCGCGGGGCGGGACGGGATCGTCGCCGGCTCCACCCCACGGCTGGCAGCGCGCGAGGCGTCGCAGCGTGAGCACCATGCCGCGTCGTGCTCCATGCCGCTCGAACGCCTCGATCGAGTAGTGCGAGCAACTCGGCGTGAAACGGCAGTGTCCGCCGAGGACCGGACCGAGAAGCACCTGGTACGCGCGCACGCCGAGGATCATCGTGCGGGCGGCGATTCCGGGTCGCTGCGATCGTTCGCGGTCTGCGGGCGTCGTGTGCTTCGCTTCAACCATGTGGCGTGCAGCCTTTCGGTCGCCGAACGCAGCGTCTCGCGGTACTGCGCGAGTTCGAGCGGTTCGTGCGCGCGGACCGAGACGACGAGATCGTATGGTCCGGCGCCATCCGATGGAATCGCATGCTGCTCGAGCCTGAATGACTCGCGGATCAGCCGCTTGATCCGGTTGCGTCGTGCCGCGCAGCCGACCTTCCGTCCGATCGAGATCCCGAGTCGATGGTGGGGGAGCTGGTTCGGCGAGGCGTGGATCGTGAACGGTCCGCAGTCGAGGCGTGCACGCCCATCGATGACCCGTCGGAAGACGCCGCGCCCGCGCAGCCGCTTCGCGCGACCGAGCGTGAGGCGTTCGGCGCTCATTCCTCGCGCTCCATGCGGCGGCGCCAGGCGCGCATCAGGCGACCGCGCGTGAGCAGGCCGATGATCTCACCCGACTCGCCGCGCACCGGGAGCGGTCCGCGCTCGAGGTGGTCGAGCGCCTGGTCGAGCGGGAGGTCCCGGTCGACCGACTTGATGTCCGTGCGCGCGATGTCGCGGATCTGCAGCAGCGGAAGTGCTTCCTGGTTGATGAGCGCGATCTGCAGGTCCCGTGCACCGACGATGCCCTCGAGTCTGCCGGCGTCGTCGAGCACGATGAAGTCCTCGTGATCATCCGCGAGCTGGAGCAGCGTGGAGACGCTCGCGGAGCCCTTCACGGTGATCGGCTTCAGCAGATGCACATCGCCGACGCGCAGTCGGCGCAGTGCGGTGAGGTCCGCCGTCGTGCCGAGCTGGACGCCGAGGGCCGCGAGCTCCGCGGTGTAGACGCTGTGGCGCTCGAGCAGCCGCGCGACGATCGTCGAGAGGACCGCGACGAGGATCACGGGCAGCAGGATGGCGGGCTCTCGCGACAGCTCGTAGACGAGCATGGCGCCGGCGAGCGGGGCGTGGGTCGTTCCGGCGACGACACCCGCCATTCCCGCGAGTGCCGCCTTGGTGGGTCCGACCTCGGCCATCGCGGGAATGACCTCTCCCATGCTGCCGACCGCGGCTCCGACGAGTGCTCCCACGACAAGCGATGGCGCGAACATGCCGCCGATCGCGCCCGACCCGAGCGTGAGTCCCGTCGCGACGCACTTCACGACCGCGAGGCCGAAGAGCATCGCCGCGATCACCATCGCCGTGTACCGGTCGTAGAACTCCGGGTCGAGGACCTGGTGCACCAGGTCGTAGCCGTTGCCGTAGAAGCTCGGCATCTTGCCGAGGCCGAGGTCGATCCGGTCGCCTCCGATCACATGGAGGAGTCCGAGCGTCGAGAGCATCGCGGCGCCGGTCGCGGGCAGGAGCCAGCGCGGGACGCGGAAGCGGTTGAACGCGATCTCGCACGACTGCACGGTCCGCACGAAGAACACGCTGGCGATGCCGCACGCGAGTCCGAGCAGGAGAAACGCGGGAGTCGTGCCGATCGTGAGACCTGCGGATCCACCCGATGCGACATGCTCCGGGCTGATGCCGAAGAGCGGCTGCTGCGAGCCGAGCAGCGTCTGCACCGTCGCCGCCGCGAACACCGACGCGATCACGATGGGCGTGAAGGTGCGCAGCGAGAAGTCACGCAGCAGCACCTCGAGCACGAAGAAGATGCCCGTGATCGGCGCGTTGAACACGGCCGCGAGACCTGCGGCCGCGCCGCAACCGACGAGCGTGGTCGCGGTCTGCGCATCGACGCGAAGGAGGCGCGCGAGCACCGATCCGAGCGTGGCGCCGATCGTGACGATCGGTCCCTCGGGGCCTGCGGATCCACCCGATGCGATGATGGCGGTGGACCCCAGCCAGGTCCGGATCGCGAGCACACCCGGGAGCTGCGCGCGACGCCGGTGGATCGCGTACAGCACGCTCGAGACGCCGTGCGCGCGGAGCTTGGTCGGGAAGATCGTCTGGATGGCGCCGCAGAGGAGCGCTCCGAGCACGGGCACGATCGCGATCGCGACGGCCGCCCGCGCGTCGCTCCCGTTGAGCCACTCGACCGCATGGGCCTCGGCCCACTGGATGGGCTTGATGAAGGCCAGCGCGATGCACGCGAGCACGACTCCCGTGAGCGCCGCCCACAGCAGCAGCCGACGCTCGCGGTTGAGCCCGATCCTGCTGAGATTCCGCGCGATGAAGCGGGCAACCCGCGCGAAACGCGGGAGTTCGAAGGCAGGATGGTCGTCGGAATCCAACCGTTGGTCGGGGGTGGGCTCTGAAGGACCTATATCCATCGCCGGGCCATCCGCGTCGGATGGCTGCTCAGGCGTCGGTGGGTTGTCGGGAGAAGGTGAGGTCATCGCGGCCGGCGGACGGAACTTCGGCAAGATCGCGGCACGATCGCCAGTGGATCGCTATAGTAACCCCTTCCCCCACGACCGAGGGCGGCCGTTCCGCGCCGCGCCCTCCCGGTGGGCCATGCAGGTGAAAGTGATCCCATGATCGAAGCACTCAAGAGCGATGAAATTGTCGAGAAGCTCGGTGGTCGCTTCAAGCTGACCGCCCTCATCCAGCGTCGGCTTGGCGAGATCATCGACGGTGCGCGTCCGCTGGTCGACCGCAACGGTCGTTCCGACCTCGAGCTCGTGATCGAGGAGATCATGCAGGAGAAGATCACGCTCGAGATGGACCCGGCGCACATCGAGAAGATGCGCGGCCC
>JBEAQW010000145.1:0-6058 GCA_041163725.1 Planctomycetota bacterium | reverse complement strand
TCGTGCACGGATTCGTCGAGTACCTCGACGGCTCGGTGCTCGCGCAGCTCTCGCCGCCCGACATGCGGACACCGATCCAGCAGGCGATGTGCGATCCGGAGCGGCTCGAGGGCCCGTCCCGGAAGCTCGATTTCGCCGCCCTGCGCTCCCTCGAATTCGAACCGGTCGACCACGCGCGGTTTCCCGCGCTCGGACTCGCTCGCCGGGTCATCGAGACGGGCGGCACGAGCGGCGCCGTGCTCAACGCGGCCAACGAGGTCGCGGTCGCCGCGTTCATCGCAGGCCGCATCGGTTTCCTCGACATCACGAGGATCGTCGAGCAGACGCTCGATGCGTGCTCCGCCTCACACGGTTCCTCCGGCCAGCAGCCGACCGCATCCTGCCTCGCCGAGGTGCTCGCGGCGGATCGCTCCGCCCGGACCCGCGCAGAGTCGCTTGTGGACGCATAGGATGCGGGCGTGTCTGCGCTCGCCGGCTTCATCCTCGTCCTTCTTGGCTTCGGCTTCCTGATCTTCATCCACGAACTGGGGCACTTCCTCGCCGCGAAGTGGGCGGGTATCCGCGCCGATGGCTTCGCGATCGGCATGGGCCCGTGCGTGTGCAGCTACCGTCGCGGCATCGGCTTCTGCGCCGGTTCCGCCGACGCGCAGGTCGTCCGCAGGTTCGGCAAGCGACCGATCGAGATGCCCGATGCCGAGCGCGAGCGGAACGGGCTCGGCGAGACCGAGTACTCGCTGCGCGCCCTTCCGCTCGGCGGCTATGTCCGCATGCTCGGGCAGGAGGACGGCAACCCCGAGGCGACGAGTTCCGACGCGCGCAGCTTCGGCATGGCGAGCGTTCCGCGGCGCGCGGTGGTGATCCTCGCTGGCATCACGGCGAACCTGATCCTCGCGATCGTGCTCTTCCTCGTCGCGTTCCTCGTCGGAGTGCGGTTCCCCGCACCGACCATCGGATTCATCGTGCCCGGCTCCCCTGCCGCGACCGCGGAGCCCCTGGATCCCGGCGCGCCCGCCGGACTCGTCCCTGGCGACGAGGTGATTTCGATCGACGGCGAGCCCACGCGCACCTTCGTCGACCTGCGCGTCGCGGCCGCGATGGCGAAGCCCGAGGAGGCGCTGACCATGACCGTGCAGCGCGGCGACGCGACGCTCGGCTACCGCATGGTGCCTGCGCGCGACGCCGGCAGCGGGCTTCTCTCGATCGGTGTCGATCCCGCGCGGAGCAGCGCGCTGACCGATGTGCGCGACTCGCGCGAGGAGGTCGTCAACGCCGTGGCGCGGCTCGGCCTCGGCGCGGATGGTGCGGGCATCGGCCCGGGTTCGCGGGTCGTCGAGGTCAACGGCACGCCCGTCTCGACCCACGCGGAGCTCGAGCTCGCCGCGCAGCGATCCCAAGGCGCGTCGATGCAGGTCACCTGGACGACCGCCGATGGAACCACGAGGAAGACGGTGGCGATGTCGCCGGAACGCGACTACGCGATGCTCGTGCACGCTTCAGGGCAGGCGGCCGATCGCGGACTGATCGGACTGACGCCGCTGCCGCGCGTGCTCGAGTTCGCCACGGGAAGCGCGAACCGCGAGACCCTCGCGCATGGCGATGTGCTGATGCGCGTGGGCGATCTCGACGGACCCAGTGCCTCGCAACTCGTCGCGCATCTCCGCGCGAATCCCAACACGCGCCTCGACGCCACGGTGCTTCGGGGCGGTGAGGAGGTCGCCACGACCATCCGTACCGATCGGAATGGCCGAGCGGGCATCTACCTCGACGGCGCCTGGAACCTCCCGCGCGTCGCGGCGCCGGTCGAAGATGTGCGCGACGGCGATTCGTCGCGCGCGACTCCGGCGAAGGCGCTCGGAGTCCTTCCCCTCGGCTCGGTGGTCTCGCTCGATGGGGCTCCGGTCGCGAGCCTCGCCGAGCTGCGCGACATGCTCGTCGCGCGTGCGCGCGAGGCCGGCGCCGGCGCGAGCGTCGCGCTTCGCATCGGCATCCTCGACCCGTCGCCCGAGGCGACGCCGCACGAGGTCGGTACCACGCTCGAACCCGCGGACCTCGAATCACTGCTCGCGCTCGGCCACTCGTTCCCGATCGCGGAGACCTTCTTCGACCCCGAGTTCGTGGTGCTTGAAGCCGACGGCAATCCGCTGACGGCGATCGGCATGGGTTTCCATCAGACGCTCGTGATGGTCGAGCAGGTCTTCCTGACCATCGACCGCGTGGCGCGCGGATCGGTCGGCGCCGACCAGCTCCAGGGACCGGTCGGCATCCTGCATACGGGCACGAAGGTCGCGGACGAGGGCTTCATGTACATCGTCTTCTTCCTCGCGCTGATCAGCGTGAACCTCGCGGTGGTGAACCTGCTGCCCATCCCAATCGCCGACGGCGGACTCTTCGTGTTCCTGATGTACGAGTGGGCGACGGGCCGCCCACCCTCGATCGCGTTCCAGAACGCGGCGGCGATGGCGGGCATCGCGCTCGTCGCGGGCCTCTTCCTGTTCACCTTCTACAACGACCTCGCGCGGCTCTTCGGCTGAATCGCGCGGCGCGACCCGTGCGAAGGCGAGGGAATGAAACGGAACCCGAACGCATGAACCGCCCCGTCGCCATCATCACGGGAGCGGGCAGCGGGATCGGCGCGGCCTGCGCACGACTCCTTGCCGCACGCGGGCACGACTGCGTGCTCGTCGGGCGGCGTGGCAGCCTGCTGGAGGATGTTCGCGCCACCCTCGACGGCCCCGAGCATCACCTCGCGATCGCAGCGGATGTCGCCGACAGCGGCCGCTGCGCCGAGATCGTCGACACGACGCTCGCGCGCTACGGGCGCGTCGACGCGCTCGTCCTCTCGGCAGGCGTCGCCCCGCGCGCGCCGATCGACCGCACGACCGAGGAGATGCTCGAGGAGTGCTTCTTCGTGAACGCCTTCGGCCCCGCGTTCCTGATCTCGCGCGCATGGCCGACGATGAAGGCGCAGCGCAGCGGTCGCATCGTGATCGTGTCGACCCTCGGAACGCTTGATCCGTTTCCCGGCTTCTTCGCGTATGCCGCGAGCAAGTCCGCGGCCGACAGCCTCGTGCGCTCTGTGCGCGCGGAGGGCGGGCCACTCGGCATCCGCGCTTTCGCGGTGAATCCGGGGTGCGTCGACACGGAGATCCTGCGACGAAACTTCCCCGAGAGCGTGATCCCGAAGTCGAAGACGCTCGCGCCGGAGTCGGTCGCCGAGGTGATCGTCGCGTGTGCGACCGGCGAGCGCGACGCGGAGAGCGGAACCGTGATCCCCCTGCCTTCCCCCTGACGGATGGCCGTGCGACGGATGGCGATGCGACGGATGGCGATGCGGCGGATGGCGATGCGGCGGATCGACTACCGACGCCGGCTCATGGCCCGATCGATGTCGCGCCTGTCCTGCTTCTTCGCGATGTCCTGGCGCTTGTCGTGCTGCTTCTTGCCGAGGCCGATGCCGATGAGGAGCTTGGCTCGTCCGTTGACCCAGTAGATCTTGAGGGGCACCAGCGTGGCCCCCTTCGCCTTGGCCTCCGTCGCGAACTTCACGATCTCGCGCCGATGCGCGAGGAGGCGACGCTGCCGGTTCGGGACATGCTGCCGGTGTGCGCCAGCGGGCGGGTACTCGGCGACCGTCGCATTGAGCAGCGTGAGTTCGGGCGGATCGACCTTCGCAAGCACCCAGCCCTCGGCGATGCTCGCCTGGCCGAGGCGGAGGCTCTTGACCTCCGTGCCGACGAGCTCGATTCCGCACTCGAGCGTGTCGAGGATGGCATAGTCGAACCGCGCCTTGCGGTTCTCGATCACGGGCTCTCGGGCCTCGTCGCCACCCTTGGAATTGGACTTCTTGCGGTTGCTCATCGCGGACGGTTCGAGGGGTCGAGAACGCGTAGGCTAGGTCGGAGAACCTCGGCGGGAGGTTGTTTCGCGATGGCACGAAGCCGATCAATATTGTGCTTTTTCTGGATCAGTGCCACGGGATCGGCGAAAGGGCGACAAGATAACGGAAGCGCCGCGTCCTGACGGCGCGGTGTGGTGTTTCCCCTGACTCTCAAGGAGATCTGATGCGCTTCGGAACCGGTCTTTCCACGCTGGCGGCTACCGTCCTCGCCGCCTCGGCAGTCTGCTCGACGCTGTCGGCCCAGTCGGGCCCCGTCGACACCGCGCTCGAGATTTCCCGCGCGTCCTTCCTCGAGGCGAACCCTGGCGTCGGGTTCTTCGAGCTCGAGGGCGAGATCACCCGCGTCTACGGCCGAGCCTTCTCGTTCGGCAATAGCCCGGTCGAGAGCGCCGAGGGCTTCCTCCGCGCGCACGCGGGTCTCCTCAAGTCCGATTTCGAGCAGTTGCTCCCGATCGGCCCCAACGGCGACGGCACGCATGTGCTGCCCGTGCTCTACCAGCCCGAGGACGAGAGCTACCGCTTCTCGCTCGTCGGCTACACGCAGCATGTGAACGGCGTCCCCGTCTTCCGCGGGGATGTCCGCTGCCTTGTCCGCAACGAGCCGGGCTATCCGCTCGTCCTCGTCGGCAACGCGCTCAAGGATGTCCGTGATTTCGCCGCCCGATTCAATGGCGGCCCCATCGCTCCGTCGCAGATCGACCTCCGCAAGGCATCGCGCATGGCGCTGGCGCAGTTCGGCCCGGGCGCCGAGATCTCCGAGCAGGAGCAGGTGATCTGGGCCGGCTACGACGATGCCCCCGCGGCGGAAGTCCGCCTCGCCTACAAGTTCATCGTGACGGGCACGGGCGTCTTCGACCGCACGCTCCGCCAGCGCATGCTCTATGTCGTCGACGCGGAGACGAACAAGATCCTGTTCCAGGAGGACCAGATCGTTCACGCCGATGTGAATGTCTCCGTCCGTGGACAGGCGACGCAGGGCGCCGCGGCCGATGCATGCAATCCCGAGGCCTCGACCGGCATGCCGTATGCGCGCGTGACCGTCGGCGCTTCGACCTACTACGCCGATGTGAACGGCAATGTCACGATCCCGAACGCGGGTTCCGCGTCGATCAACATGACCTCCGTGATCGGCGGCCGCTGGTTCACGGTCAACGACAGCGCCTCGGGCACCGTCGGCACGCTGAGCGGCTCGAGCGCCGGCGGCGCCTTCGAGTTCATGCACAATGCTTCGAACACGCTTCAGGACGAGCGCGCCGAGGTCAACGCGTACTACCACGCGAACCTCGTCCGCGACTGGACGCTCGCCTACAACCCCTCGTTCCCGACCATCGCCAACCAGACGAACTGGCCGGTGAATGTCCAGGTCGCGGGCACCTGCAACGCGTTCTACGACGGCGTCTCGATCAACTTCTACCCCTCGGGTGGAGGCTGCAACAACACGGCGTTCAGCGTGGTCGTGCACCACGAGTACGGACACCACCTCGTGAACCGCGCGGGCTCGGGCCAGGGCGCGTACGGCGAGGGCTTCGGCGATGTGATGGGCGTGCTCGTCGTCGACGAGTCGCGCCTCGCGGTCGGCTTCCAGACCTGCACGACGGGTATCCGCGACGCGAACAACAACTGCACCTACTCGGCGGCTTCCTGCTCGAGTTGCGGCAGCGCGATCCACTCGTGCGGACAGCTGCTCTCGGGTTGCGTGTGGGATCTCCGCAACAACCTGCTCGCCACGAATCCGTCGAACTACCGCGACATCCTGTCGTCGCTTGCGGTGAACTCGGTGCTCATGCACGCGGGCACCTCGATCGCCCCGGACATCACCATCGACTTCCTCACGCTCGATGACAACGACGGCGACATCGGCAACGGCACGCCGCACTACAACCAGATCAACGGCGCCTTCACGGTGCACGGAATGCCCGGCCCGGCGCTGCAGCTGATCGCGTTCAACTTCCCCGACGGGCAGCCCACGCTGGCGAGCCCCACGGGCGGAACCACGATGCGCGTGGACGTCACGGGACTCACCAGCCAGCCCGTGGCGGGGACCGGTCGCCTGCACTGGCGCACCAACCCCACCGGCGGTTTCCAGTCGGCGCTCATGACCCAGACCGCCGCGAACCAGTATGTGGCGAACCTCCCGGGCGCGGCGTGCGGCTCGACGCT
>JBEAQW010000144.1:0-10665 GCA_041163725.1 Planctomycetota bacterium | reverse complement strand
CGCGTGGTCGGCGAGCGCGCGAAGCACCGTCGGATCGTCGAGCCCCGCCGCGTACTGGAAGGTCCCGACGCGGACATGGCTCGACGCAACGCGCGTGAGCACCGCGCCGCGCCGCGACCCGGTGCGCTCGATCGTCTCGCCGGTGGTGGCGACGGCGAGACTGCGCGTCGTGGGAATCCCGAGCGCGTGCATCGCCTCGCTCACGATGTATTCGCGGAGCATCGGCCCGAGCGCCGCCCGTCCATCGCCCCGCCGGGAGAACGCCGTCTCTCCCGTTCCCTTGAGGTGGATGTCCATGCGGCGCCCGTCGGGCGTGCGCTGCTCTCCGAGCAGCATCGCGCGACCATCGCCGAGCATGGTGAAGTGACCGTACTGATGCCCCGCGTACGCCTGCGCGATCGGCCGCGCGCCGTCGGGCAGACGCTGACCCGTGAAGAGCCGCGCGAGTTCCCCGTCCGTGCAGCGGCCGAGGTCGAGGCCGAGTTCCTTCGACAGGGCCTCGTTGACCACGACGAGTCCGGGGCTCGGGAAGCCTGCGGTCTCGGCCGACGCGAAGAGCGATTCGGGAAGCGACGCGTACCCCGACTCGAGCCGCCAACCGGCCATGTCGATCGCATCCGATGAACCTGTACCGTCCGCACCCTGCGACATCGTGCGCGGAGCATACGCCCTCCACCGCAGCCGGTGCACGGAACGCCGTGGCACGCCCTATGCTCCACGGAGGCGCACGATGCAGCACGACGACTCCATCCATTCACCTTCCCACTCCGCGCACGCCGAACGCGCACGCCACTGGGAGGATGTCTACGCGCGGAAGGCCGACTCGGAACTCAGCTGGTTCCAGCCGAATCCGAGCCTGTCGCTCGACCTCATCCATTCGCTGCGGCCGCACCCGCATGCGGTCATCGACATCGGCGGCGGTCAGTCGGCGCTCTCGGCGCGGCTTCTCGCCGAGGGGATCGCCGGGGAAGAGATCGCCGGGGGAGAGATCACCGTGCTCGATATCTCCCCAAGCGCCATCATGCGCGCACGCACGCGCGCGGGCGAGGACGCAGCGCGCATCCGGTGGATCGTCGCCGACATCCTCACGACCGACCACCTGCCCAAGGTCGATCTCTGGCACGACCGCGCGGTCTTCCACTTCCTCACTGACGCGGACGACCGCGCGCGGTACGCCGCGCGCATGGCCGAGTCCGTCCATCCAGGCGGCCATGCGATCATCGCCACCTTCGCACCGACCGGACCGGAGAAGTGCAGCGGTCTCCCGGTTGCGCGCCACGATGCGGAAGGCCTCGCCAGCATCTTCGCGCCGGAGTTCGTGCTCGAGCGTGCCGTGAGCGAATCGCACGCGACGCCGTGGGGAAAGCCGCAGGACTTCGTCTACGCGGTCCTTCGCCGCGTGTGACGAGCGGGTTCAAGCGCCTGCCGCTCCTCCGCCTCCTCGTCCCCGACGGCGGCGAGCCAGACCGGCCCGCCGAACACCGCCAGTGCGCAGAACGCGACCGTCGCAACCATCGCGGCGTGTTCGAGCCCGAGCGCGAAGAACGACAGGAACATCGATCCGAAGACGAACGAAAGCACGATGTGGACGATCGTCCGCACGCCGGCTGCGCGCACGCGCGCCTCGCGATCCGCCGGAGGCAGCCCCTCCGCGGCACGGTGCGTGGCGTGCCACCAGCCGATGTGCAGCACCGCCCCGAGCAGGAGCAGCGCGGTGAGCACCATCGCGGGAATCCACGCGGCATCCGAACCCGCGAGCAGCAGGATCAACGCGGCGATCGAGCTGGAGAGCACGAGCAGCCCGTGCACGGCGCGCACCTGGCGCCATCGACGGAGCAGGACGACGGGCGATGCATGGAGCGATGTGGGCGGCGAATGGTCCATGCACGATTGTTCGCGTCGGACCTCACGCCTGCGTCGGGGAGATCTCCGCGTCAGCCCGTGGCGCCCCAGCGCGAAAGGAGGACGGCCAGATCCGCCCCGTCGACCGTCCCGTCGCCCGAGAGATCGGCGGCGAGATAGCCGGCCGTCGAGGACGATTGTCCCCACGCCCCGAGCATCACGGCGAGGTCGCCTCCATCGACGACGCCGTTCCCATCGAGATCCCCCTGCAGTCCGATGGAAAGCACCGCGTGCTGCAGTCCCGGCACCAGGCCGAGATCCGGAGCGATCCCGAGATCGAGCGCATTGGCCGCGAGACTCGGCATCCACTGGTTCGAGAGCACGCCGTCGGTCCGCTCGATGCACGCCGAGATCGCGATCGGCCCGACGAAACCATCGGAGAGCCCGAGATCCGCGAACGGAATCCGCACCTCGAATCCCGTCGTCGCGTCCGTCGGCCCGAGCGTGTTCGTGTTGTCGAGCGCAACCTCGACCCCATGCGGATTCACGCCGCCGGAGAGCACGCCGCGGCCCGAGTTGAGCCCCGTGTTGCCGCGATACTCCTTCACTGCGAGCGCGGGCGCCGTCGGCAGCGACACGCGGTCGACATAGACGACGCCGCCCACCGTGTTGATGTAGTAGAGCGCGTCCGGCGCGAATCCGGGATCGAACCGCGTTCCGTCGAGCAGCGCGAGGCCGCCGGGCGGCGCGGGAAGATGCGCGGTCACGAGCCGGTTCTGCCCCGCGCCGGCGCCGGGATCGACATCGATGAAGAGATCGAGCGATGTTCCGTCCTGCGGGATGTTGCCGGTGACCGAGACGCGGAGCGCGTCGCCATCGGTGCGCACGAAGAGCCGATCGAGCTCGCCGATGTTGTCGCCGAAGCTCGGCGTCGCGGCCTGCGTCGAGACGAGCGCCTGCATTCCGGCATCGAACGGGATCGCGCGCCCATCGATGTCCGCATGCGATGCATCGACCGGCGGGGCGAGCTCCGCGCGCGCGATGAACCAGCTCCGTGCGCCGAGCGTGATCGGATAGGCCGCGCGATTCGACGGCGTGATCGCCGCCAGCGACGCGCCGCTCTCGAGACTGACGGGGACGGTCCCCGACTTCGCGACCCCGAACGCCGAGAGATCGATCGAAGTGTTCGTCGTCGACGAGTTCAGGTTGATCGCCACGAGCACGGTCTCGTCGGCGTGGTGCCGGACGAACGCGTAGATGCCCTGGTTCGGCGAGGCGACCGGCATGTACGCCCCGCGCCGCAGCGCGATCGAGTTCCTCCGCACCGCGATGAGCGAGCGGTAGGTCTCGAGCATCGATCCCGCGACGCCCTGCTGCTCCTCGACGCTGCGCCCGTCGTTGTTCGCGCTGAAGGCCTGCGGCACCGCACCCGAGGTGATCGCCCAGTAGTTCGACATCGGGGCGCCGGCGACGGCACGCCACTTGAACGGTTCCCGCATCGGGATGTCGTCGGCGTCGGTCCCGGTCGATGCCTTGGTACCGCGCATCCCGAGTTCGTCGCCGTAGTAGATGTTCGGCGGAAAGGGCTGCGTGAACTGGATCGCGGCGGAGACCCGCTGCCGCGCCGCGCTGTTGCCGAGGATCGAGGCGAGGCGGTCCGAGTCGTGATCGCTCATCTGCGCGACCGCCATCTTTCCGTTCGGAATCGCCGCGTAGGTCGCAGCCGTCGAGCTGTAGAGCCCTGCCGCGTTTCGGAGATTCACCGCATCGCGCGATGCGAACTGCCATGGCTTCGTGATCACCGCGTCGAACGCGTTCGGCGCGAGCAGATCGGTGCCGTAGTTCCCCCAGTCGCTCGGCTCGCAGAAGATGAAGACATCGGGCCTCGTCTCGCGCAGCGCCGAGCACCAGGTGTTCCAGAAGTCGATGTCCGCACCCCACCCCTCGCCACCCGACGCCCACGCGTGATCGATGCGGAATCCGTCGACGCCGTCCGATGGATCGCCGTCGCCGTTCGGATCGAGCCACTTGCGCGCCCATCCGACGAGCGCGGAGACGGTCGCGGGATTGTCGAGGTTCCAGTGCACGAAGCCGACCTGCGCACCATTCCATGTGTTGAAGGTGTAGCCCACGTAGTTCGTGTTCGCGGCATTCGTAAAGGCGAGCCATCCATCGAAGGGGCTTGATGGATTCTGGTACGCCGACTGGAAGTAGGGAGAGTTGTGGCTGACGCCATACGCGACGAAATCGAGGATCACCTTGATCCCGCGCGCATGCGCCGCGTCGACGAAGGCGAGGAACTGCGCCTCGGTGCCGAAGCGGGGATTCAGCGTGTCGGGCACCCCGTGCTGGTAACCGTGGTAGGCAGCCGACGGGAAGATCGGCTGGAGGTAGACCATCGTGACGCCGAGGTACGCGAGATAGTCGAGGCTCGCGGTCGACGCGAGGCCACCGAAGTCACCGAAGCGCGTCTGGACCGAGCCGGTGGTATCGAGATCCGAATCCCTCCACGCGATCGGCATGATCTGGTAGATCACTTCGTCGGCGTGGGGGCGCACGATGGGAGCCTGCGCGGCGACCGTCCCGTGCAGGGCGCCGATGGCGGTGACGATGCCGCCTCCGAGGGCAAGCGAGACGATGCTCGAACGCATGCGCGAAGACTAACCCACGATCGCGACTCCTCCTGCATCGAAGTCCTCGAAAACGGCTGCGAATCCTGCGGGACCGCGCGGCCTTGGCCCCACCGGGCGCACCGCTCCGGACCGAGAGGACCTACGCTGAAGGACCCTCCATGCCAGCGCCCGCGAGCCATCTCCAGACCGAGCCCCGCTCCGAAGGACGCCCCGGCGCGCAGCCCGCCCGAGCGAGGCGCCCCGCATGGCTGCGAACGCTCCGCTCGCTCGTCGCGCTGTACGCGCTCTGGTGCGGTGCGCTCTTCCTCATGCAGTCGCGCATGCTCTACATGCCCGATCTCGCGGGAAGTGGCCTCACGGAGACGGAGATCACCTCGATCGATGGCTTGGAGCGGCTTTGGATCGAGCAGGCCGATGGCCTGCGAACCGAGGCCTGGCTACTGCGCGCGAGCGGGCGGAGTGGTTCCGATCGTCCGCTCGTCTGCCTGACGCACGGCAACGCGGAGTTGATCGACGATTGCCTCGAGGATGTGTACCACTGGCGACAGCGCGGATTCGATGTGCTCCTGCCCGAGTACCGGAGCTACGGTCGGACGCCGGGCACGCCGTCGCAGGCGGCGATCGTCGGCGATGTCGATCGGGCGATCACCGCCGCGCTCGCCTCGACCGGCGCGTCATCGCTGCTCTTCCACGGCCGCTCGCTCGGGACGGGCGTGGCGATGCAGGTCGCATCGCGTCATGCGCAGCGGACCGTCGCGGTCGTGCTGGAGTCGCCCTTCACAAGCGTCGCTGGATTCGCGTGGCGATACGGCGTTCCTCCCTTCATCGTCTCGAATCCCTATCGGAGCGACGAGCTGCTGGCGCGTTTCGACCGTCCCGTCCTGCTGCTCCACGGCGTGGCGGACGAGGTGATTCCCTTCGCGCACTCCGAGTCGCTGGCGGGACTCAACCCGATCGCTCGGCTCGTCGCACTGCCTGGCACGCACAACTCCGGACACTCGTCGCGCCCCGCGTACTGGGCCGCGATCGACGAACTGCTCGTGCGGTGCGGGCTTCGTTCGGGCGACGATGCGCGGGGGATTCCGGAAGGCAGCGAGTGAGTGGCCATCGACTCGCCCGCTTCCGCGGCGCTCGGCGAGTGCTCAGCGTCGTGGTCGAGCCTTCGCATGCTCGCGGCGCGGGGGCTCCCCAATCCGGTCAATGACCTCGGGGCGTATCCGACGCAGATCGACGGGACGTCTGACGACGAACACGACGAAACCTCCCTTGGCGTGCGGACTGCGACGACTGCCTGCTCCCGAGTGCTTCATGACGACTCCCGTGATGCGCGCGGGGTAGCGGACTGCGATCGCATGCGCCCTCCATCGCGCGGCGGCCTGCAGCGCATGCACGCCGCTCGACACACGCATGTCCTTCCCGTGCGCACCTCGAGTATGGCACCGGACGGGGTGCGAGAACGCGGGAATGGTCCCCGCTCGTCGTGAAGTCGCCATCGTGCGGCGCCTCGCGGCGTACGCCTTCGGCCCTGCAGCGTCCAGCGACCGTACAGCGCCGTAACCGGACCGGATGCGCGCGCTCCGCTGAATGATGGATCGGTATGTCAGGCTTGCGCGAACGCGACGACCAATGGGATAGGAACCCATGAGCGCCTCCGACCTTCCGAACGACGCGACTTTCAAAACCTGCGGAGCAGCAGGTGATCTGAACGATGACACCGTTGCAAGTAGTTGCGCGTTGGTCTACCGTCTCGCATCGTCCTATGACAACCCAATCGTCTGAACCGTCTCCGGGCCGCGGTTGGACGCCACAGCAGTGGCAAGCTGTCGCATCTCCGCATCGACTTCAGATCATGATGCTGATGTCGAGTCTCAAGGAAGCGACCGTCCAGGAACTCGCGGAGCTGAGCGGCCGATCCGCACAGTCCCTCTACCCGCACCTCGAGGCGCTTGTCGCCGTCGGATTCCTCATCATGCGCGAGCCCAGCGAGACCGGGAAGCGCTCCCGTCTCTACGCGTGTGGCCCCGTCTGCGGCATTTCGCCGATCGACTTCACCTCGGGTTCCGGTTTCCAGGAGGAGGCGAATCTCCGCGCCCTGATCCTGGGCGACGGGTGTGCGCGGCTCAAGCGCCATGGTTTGCTGATGGAGGGTACTCCGCTCCCAGGCCCTTCGGCGCGAGTCGATCGCTTCCATGCGGAGCTCACCTGGCTTGACGATGAGGCCCGAGCCCGTCTCGATCATCACATTGCGGCGATCCTCGACATCGTGCGCGAAGGACGCAAGGGGCGCACGGGGCGCCGTACCAATGTGTTCCTGGCGCACTTCCCGGATGTCACGCTGCGCGAAGCGCGCAAGCGGAACCCATCCTGACGAAGCGCGCCCGAACCCTCATGAACCGAGCGGCGGACCGCGGACCGATCGTGGATTGAAGTCGCGCGGACGGGCCCCCACTCACCGAGGCCGCACAACCGGTGACCACTGGCCTGCCGGCCGGGCGAGAGCCACCCGCGAGACGCTGGCGCGTGCGAGGTGCGACGAGCGGTTCAAGCGCGTCGGGAGTCACACCCCCTGGACGGTCAGCGGCACAGTGGCCGCAACGGCGGCGCACGGACCCTCACGCCGACTCCCGCCTCTGCGCGCGGGGTGCGCGAGTCGTCGCCTTCGCGCTCCGGAACGGGCACCGTTCCTCCTGTCCGAGGCGGGGATGCGCTGCCACGATCCTCCACCAAAGGAGGAACGAGCGCATGTACGACCGGAACCCGATGATCGAGCCGAAGGGTGCGGAGTGGAAGAGGGTCGAAGTGAGGGACGCCGCACAGCGGTCGACGCACGGAAGCGGCGACGGCAACGGACGCCCCCTCGCGGAGAGCCCGATGCTCACGACCGCGACCGGCGCGCCAGCCGGCACGCAGCAGGCGCTGACCGCGGGCCCACGGGGACCGCTGCTCGCCCAGGACGCGATGCTGCTCGAGGCGATGCAGCACTTCAACCGCGAGCGGATCGCGCCGCGCGTCGTCCACGCGAAGGGCGCGGGCGCCTACGGCGTCTTCACGGTGACCGGCGACATCACCCGCTACACGCGCGCAGCGTTCCTCGGCGCGGTCGGGCGTCGCACGGAGGTGTTCGTGCGCTTCTCCGTCCTCGCCGCCGACCAGGGCGCGGCGGACTCGACGCGCGACCTCCGCGGCTTCGCGGTGCGCTTCTACACGCCGGAAGGAAACTGGGACCTCGTCGGTGGAAACACACCCGTCTCGATCGTGCGCGATCCGTTCCGCTTCCAGTCGTTCGTCCACGCCCGGAGACGGCATCCGCAGTCGAACCTCCCCGACAGGGACATGCTCTGGGACTTCTACAGCCAGTGCCCCGAGACCCTGCACCAGATCACGATGATCTACAGCGACCGCGGCCTGCCGAGCGCCTACCGCTTCATGAACGGATACGGCGCGCACGCGTTCTCGCTCATCAACGCGAAGGGCGAGCGCACCTGGTGCAAGTTCCACCTCACCTCGAGGCAGGGCGTGCGGAACCTCGACGATGCCGCCGCGACCGAGCTCGCAGGCCGCGATCCCGACAGCGCGTCGCGCGACCTCTTCGAGGCGATCGCACGCGGCGAGCATCCGCGCTGGCGCGTTTGCGTGCAGGCGATGACCGAGGATCAGGCGCGCGGCTTCCGCTGGAATCCGTTCGATGTGACGAAGGTGTGGCCGCACGGCCAGTATCCGCTGATCGAGATCGGCGAACTCGAGCTCGACCGGAACCCGATCGACCACTTCGCCGAAGTCGAACAGGCGGCGTTCAAGCCGGGAGCGTTCGTTCCGGGGATCGGGCCAAGTCCGGACAAGATGCTGCAGGCACGCCTGCTGGCCTATGCGGATGCGCAGCACCACCGGCTGGGCGTGAACCACCATCAGATCCCGGTGAACGCGCCGCGCTGCCCGGTCATGGGATTCATCCGCGACGGACTCGGCGCGCTTGGCGAGCAGTGCGGCATGCCGGGCTATTGGCCGAACACGATCGCGGGAAGTCCCCAGCCGCAGCCTTCCGCCGACGAGCCGATGTGGCATCTCGGCGATACGACGGTCGACCGCTACGAGCCCACCGACCGCGATGACGACTTCACGCAGCCAGGCGAGCTCTACCGACGCTTCGACGCAGGTCAGCGGGAGCGACTCGCGGCGCGGATCGCCGTCGAACTCCGCGAGGCGCGCATGGACATCCGCCTGCGCCAGCTGCGCCACTTCTTCCGGGCCGACGAGGACTACGGACGGCGCGTCGCGGAACGGCTCGGCATCGATGTGGGCGAACTCTGCGCGACCGTCGATGCCGCAGGAATGCGCGGGAGGCGGCAGACGACGCCGGGCGCGACCGTGGGCACCTGACGGCGTCCGGCGGTCATCGCTTCACTTCATCACGGACACCGCTTCGTCACGGACACGCCCCCCACGCATCGAGCAGCGTCGCGAGGTCGGGCGCCCCGACGAGTCCGTCGCCGTCGAGATCCTCCGCGCCGCCGCTCGCGCCCCAGGCGTCGAGCAGCCGCGCGAGGTCGGCTGCACCGGTGAGTCCATCACCGTCGAGATCGGTCGTGCACACGCTCGGCCCGATCACGCGGAACATGAGCACGCGAGGGTCGCCGCTGACGGTGAAGTCGTATCCGTACACCACGATCAGATTCGAGTCGCTGATCGCGATGGGAATGATGAAGTCGCCCGGGAAGTAGAAGCGGTTCTGGTCGACGAGCGCGAAGACATCGTGCAGGTTCCCGTCCGGGTCCCAGACGACGGGCACCGTCTCGAAGGGAAAGAGATCGGCCCAGCCGAGAATCCAGCCCGCCTCGTTGATGTCGACCGCCGTGGCCTTGAACCCGAAGTCGGGCAGCGCCTGCATGCCGCCCTTCGGCGTCCAGCGCCACGGGACCTCGTTGCCAACGGTCGAGCCGCAGACCATGCCGGCATCGTTGATGCCGTTCGCGAAGGACTGCGTCGCACCAGGGGGAACTCCGAGCTGCAGCACCGATCCGTCGGCCTGCCAGACGCACGCGCGCGCAAGCCCGCTCGTGATGGTTCCATAGCCCGCCACCTGACCCGCGTTGTTGATGTCACGGCACTCCGCGACGATCCCGCCGATGCGCGGGAGCAGTTCGTAACCGCCCTTCTGCGTCCAGCGCCACGCCTGCGCGGGATCGGTGCCCGTCTGCAGCAGGATCACCGAGCCACAGACGACGCCTGCCTCGTTGAGATCGCTCGGCGTGCTGAAGGACCAGGTGCCGGGTGGAGTCGCGAGCGTGGTCAACACACCTTCGGGAGACCAGATCGCTCCGAAGGTTCCCGCACCAGCGGAGTACCGGCCGACGATCGCACCCGCCTCGTTGATCCCCGTCGCGATGCTCTGGTTCGTACCCGCGGGCACCGCGAGCGGCGTCCGTCCGAGCGCGGGCGTGTACCGCATCGCCGTGGTGACCGCGTTGAACTGGAAGTCGCCGGCGACCTCGCCGGCCGCGTTGACGCGCTGCGTCACCGCCGGCGGGAAACTCCCTACGAATTCGACCCGCACGCCTCCAGCCTGCGCGGCAACACAGAGGGCGAGCGGAGAGAGCACGGACGGGAGGAAGCGCATCGGCACCACCCTACCCCAAGCGGCGCGCGCGGCAAGGAACCACCCCGGGGAACCGTCGCTTCGACCGTTACCCGGCGTAGATGAACTCGATCGGCGCCTCGATATCGGGGTGCAGGCTTCGATGCACGGGGCAGGTGTGCGCCGCGTTCTCGAGCGCCTCACGCTGCGGGTGGTCGGCCGGGATCGGCACGGTGATGACGGTCCGCAGGCTCGCGATCCGCCGTGGGGGTGCCTTGGTCATCTCCTTCTCGGTGCGCGCGGTCATGCCCGCGAGGCTGATCCCGTGACGCTCGGCGTAGATCCCCATGATGGTCATCATGCAGGTCGGAAGTGCTGCGGCCACCATGTCGGTCGGCGAGAACGCCTCACCCCTGCCGTGGTTGTCGACGGGGGCATCCGTGAGCACCGTCGACGCGGATGGACCGTGGGTCGCCGTGCAGCGCAACTGACCTTCATACTTCGCGGTGATCTCAACCATGTGGGCTCCGTTTCGACTTGGATGGGTTCAGCGTACTTCGCGTGCGGCCTCGCGTGCGGCCTCGCATGCAGCCTCGAGTTCCGCTTCCGCATCGCGAA